>NZ_JBVIQR010000008.1:64838-146416 GCF_055576875.1 Streptomyces sp. NPDC033229
TTGTGTGGGAGGCGTTCTTTAAGGGGTTGGGGTCTCCCCCCCCCCGTTTTGTCTGATTTTTGTGGTTTTTTCTGCACAACCTTTTTTTTCGTCTGGGGAGGGTCGGGGCGGGCCCCCCCCCCCCCCCCCCCCCCGACGCGCGTTTCCGGGGCCCGGCCTCAACGCCCCTTCCCCGCAAGCCAGTACGCGGTGTGGCCGGCCGCCGGCCGACGGGCCTCCACCCGTACGGGTGGAGTCGCGGGTGTGCCCCCGGGACGGGATCCACAGCCGGGTTCGATTCGGCGCCGTGCGCGGGGCGTGACACGATGTGGTCATGGCTTTTGAATCCAGGGGGGCCTCGGCGCTGACGGGCCTGTTCCGGTATCCGATCGTGCAGGCCCCCATGGCGGGCGGCACCTCGTGCCCGTCGCTCGCCGCGGCCGTGTCCGAGGCCGGTGGCCTCGGATTCCTCGCCGCCGGGTACAAGACGCCGACGGCGATGCGCGAGGAGATCGCGCGCACGCGTGCCCTGACCGACCGCCCCTTCGGTGTGAACCTCTTCATGCCGCAGCCGCCCGTGGCCGACCCGGCTGCCGTGGACGCGTACGGGCAGCGCCTCGCGGGCGAGGCCGCCCGGTACGGGGTGCCGCTCGGCGAGCCGGACCAGAGCCGCGACGACGCGTACGAGGCCAAGCTGGCGATCCTTCTGGAGGATCCCGTTCCGGTCGTTTCCTTCCACTTCGGCTGCCCGGAACCCGAGGTCTTCGCGGCGCTCGCCGAGGCCGGCACGCTGACCGTGGTGACGGCCACCTCGGCCGCCGAGGCGCTGGCCGCGCAGCGGGCTGGCGCCGACGCGGTCTGCGTCCAGGGCGTCGAGGCCGGCGGCCACCAGGGCACCCACCACGACGACGCGGGCGCGGACGGGACGGGCCTCGGTCTGCTCACCCTCCTCGCGGAGGTCCGCGACGCGGTGACCGTCCCGCTGATCGCGGCGGGCGGCCTGATGCGCGGCGACCAGATCGCGGCCGTCCTCGCGGCGGGCGCGTCCGCGGCGCAGCTCGGCACGGCGTTCCTGGTCTGCCCGGAGTCGGGCGCCCATGACCTGCACAAACGGGCCATGACCGATCCGCAGCTCACCCGCACCGAACTGACCCGGGCCTTCTCCGGCCGCCCCGCGCGCGGCCTGGTGAACCGTTTCATCCGCGAGCACGGCCCGTACGCCCCGGCCGCGTACCCGCAGGTGCACCATCTGACGTCCGGTCTGCGCAAGGCTGCCGCGCAGGCGGGCGACCACCAGGCCATGGCCCTGTGGGCGGGCCAGGGCCACCGCCTGGCGCGGGAGCTTCCGGCGGGACGGCTGGTGGAGGTCCTGGCCGCCGAACTGGACGTGGCACGGGCGTCGTTGACGCGAGGCAGTGAACTGCGAGGGAGCGAGACATGACAGCACCGGTCTTCCTGGTCGAGGAGGACTCCCTGACGGGCGTCTTCCCCGGTACGGTCTTCCCCCTCGACGGCCCGGAGGGGCGGCACGCGGTCTCCGTCCGCCGGCTGCGCGTGGGCGAGGAGATCGTCCTGACGGACGGTGCGGGCACGGGCGCCTTCGGCACCGTCGCCGCCGTCGAGGGCAAGGACCGCCTCGACGTGGCGGTCACCTCGGTCCGTGCCGAGCCCCTGCCCCAGCCGCACATCACGGTCGTTCAGGCCCTGCCCAAGGGCGACCGGGGCGAGTTGGCGGTCGAGACCATGACCGAGACGGGCGTCGACGGGATCGCCCCGTGGTCGGCGTCCCGGTGCGTCACGCAGTGGAAGGGCGAGCGCGGGCTGAAGGCGCTGGGCAAGTGGCGCGCGACGGCCCGAGAGGCCGGAAAGCAGTCGCGCCGCCTCCGATTCCCCCCGGTGTCCGACCTCCTGACGACGAAGCAGGTCTCCACCCTGCTCGCGGACGCCGCGTTCGCGGCGGTCCTCCACGAGGAGGGCAGCAGCGCCCCGCTGGCCACGGCCTCGCTCCCGCAGACGGGCAACATCGTCCTGGTCGTCGGCCCGGAGGGCGGCGTCTCCCCGGAGGAACTGGCCGCCTTCGCCGAGGCGGGCGCGAAGCCGTACCGCTTGGGCCCGAGCGTGCTGCGCACGTCGACGGCGGGCACGGCGGCGACGGCACTGCTGCTGGGCCGGACGGGACGCTGGTCCTGAGGGCCGTCGGATCGTCCCCCCAGCGCCGGGCAGCCGGGTGAACGGCTGAGCGGCGCTCGACAGCCCCGGCGGATCCCGGCAGCCCCAGCCGACCTCGACGGATCCTGACAGCCCCCGGCGGCCGGTCCGGCCCCGCCGGGCGGTCCGATGTGACCGAAAGTCGATCGCCGTCGTGCCCCGGTCTCGCCCGGAATCCTTCCGGCCGGGATGCTTGCGGCCATGGCACAGCTCAGCTCCCGGGATTACGAGCGCATGCTCGACCTTGTCGTCGCGGTCCTCGAGAGCGACGACCCGGACGCGTTATGGCACCTGGTCGCCGGTCACCTCCACGAGGCCTTCGGCTGCGACACGGTGCTGTTCGCGGGGATCGACCTGGCGGAGCGGGCCGGACGGGCCGAGGGGTGGGCGCCCGAGCGGATCGGCCATGCGGTGGAAGACCTCATCGCGCGGCGCATTCACCAGCACCATCCGCTGCTTCCCTATCTCAGGGCAGGTGAACGGCAGCCGGTGACCATGAGCCGGCTCTGCGAGCGGTGGCGCCACTCCCAGTGGCGCAGCGAAGCGCTCCGCGACTTCGGCACCACGCACCAACTGGGGCTGCCGATGCCCGGCGGGGCGAACGTGCTGCGCACCGTCTCCCTCGGGCGCAAGGGGGAGTTCACCGAGCAGGAACTCGCCTTCGCCGCACGGATCCAGCCACTGCTCGGCAGCGTCGACAGCCATGTGCGGGAGTTGCGCCGACTGCGCGAGGCCGCCGGTCGGGGACTCGTGGTCGCGGACGCCGACGGGCATGGGCTGACTCCTCGTGAGTTCACCGTTCTCGGGCTCCTCGCGGAAGGACTCACGGCCGAGGTGATCGGCCAGCGTCTCACCATCTCCCCGCACACGGTCAACCGGCACCTGGAGAAGATCTACCGCAAGCTCGGCACCAACAACCGCGTCTCCACGGTATCGCTGGCGAGGCGGACCGGGCTCGTGGTCTGAGTAGGAAGTTCTTCCTATGGCGACGCGCCGGGGGCGTGGCCATGCTCGGAAGGCAGAGGGAACCGACGCCGGTCACGGGGGAATCGGCGTCGGCCGGGGCCCGGCTTCCGGGCCCCGGGGCGGGGCGGGAGCCGCTTGGCCACCGGGTGGCCTGACGCGTTCTTCCGCGCCGCCCGCCCGAGTGGGAACCTCCCTCTATGAGGGCATTGAGGCGACTGCGGGGTCGGCGGGTGCTGTCCGCGGCGGGTGCCGCGGCGTTGACGGGCACGGCGGTCGTGGCGCTCGCCGCCTGTCAGCCCTCCGACGCGCTCGACACGGGTACCGTCTCCGTGGTCACCGATCAGCTGGCCACCCGGCAGCTGGAGCGTGAGCACATCCCCGTGCGCTGGCTGACCTGCACAGGCAAGGCAGAGACCGACGGCAGCACGGACAAGGACGGCAAGCGCAAGGTGACGGCCGTGGGCGTCGACTGCCAGGGCAGGACCGACAAAAACAAGAAGATCATCGCCTTCGGCAGGATCACCGGCATCAACGGCCAGTCTTGCGTCACGGGCTCGCTGACCGTGAAGGTCGACGGGAGGACCGTCTTCGCGGGCGGTGTCCTCGGCGACTGCGGACAGGCCGGCGGCGGCCAGGGCAAGCCCCCACCGCCCCCGTCCCCGACGTGCACCGACAAAAAGGGCGACGGCGGACACGGCGAGCACCACGGCGGCGGCCAGGGTGGCAAACACGGCGGGAACGAGGGCTCCCCGCAGGGAAAGTAGGGCCCCGGAAGTCGAGAGCGCCGATGTCGGCCCCGCCGACGTCGGCACGTCCGCGCCGGGCACGGGGCCGTCGCCGTCCGAGGTCGGCCCGGTAGCATCCGGACCGTACGAGCCGACGACCCGGGAGGAGCCCACCGGTGGCGGGAGAACCGCAGGCCGATTGCCTGTTCTGCAAGATCGTGGCGGGGGAGGTGCCGGCGACCGTCGTACGGGAGTCCGACACCGCCGTCGCGTTCCGTGACATCAATCCCCAGGCGCCCACCCACGTCCTGGTGATCCCCAAGGTGCACTACCCGGACGCCGCCTCCCTGGCGGCGGCCGAGCCGCAGATCGCCGCGGACATACTGCGCGAGGCCGGTGAGGTCGCGGTGCAGGAGGGCGTGGACGAGAAGGGCTTCCGCATCGTCTTCAACACCGGCGCGGGCGCCGGGCAGACCGTCTTTCACGCGCACGCCCATGTGCTGGGTGGCCGGGGCCTCAACTGGCCCCCCGGCTGACCGAACCACCCGGCACGACACCGCACCCACGGAACACCCACGAAAGCAGCCCCTTGTCCGTACGCGAACTCGTCGTCCTCGGCACCGCCAGCCAGGTGCCCACCCGGCACCGCAACCACAATGGCTACGTTCTGCTCTGGGACGGCGAGGGCCTGCTCTTCGACCCCGGTGAGGGCACCCAGCGGCAGATGCTGCGCGCCGGAGTGGCCGCGCACGACCTGAACCGGCTGTGCGTCACCCACTTCCACGGCGACCACTCCCTCGGCCTCGCCGGGGTGATCCAGCGGATCAACCTCGACCGGGTGCCGCACCCCGTCACCGCGCACTACCCCGCGAGCGGTCAGCGGTTCTTCGACCGGCTGCGGTACGCCACCGCCTACCGCGAGACGGTGAAGCTGCGCCAGGAGCCCGTCTCCGGGCCCGGCGGAGTGCTGGCCGCGGCCCCCTCGTACACGCTGGACGCGCGCAGGCTCTCGCACCCCGTCGAGTCCTACGGCTACCGCCTGGTGGAGCCCGACGGCCGGCGGATGCTGCCCGCGCTGCTCGCGGAGCGCGGGATCGGCGGGCCGGACGTGGGCCGGCTCCAGCGCGAGGGCGTGGTCGGCGGGGTGACGCTGGACGAGGTGAGCGAGGTGCGGCCCGGGCAGCGATTCGCGTTCGTCATGGACACCCGGCTGTGCGACGGCGTGTACGAGCTGGCCGAGGGCTGTGACCTGCTGGTCATCGAGTCCACATTCCTCGACGAGGACGAGGGGCTCGCCGTCGAGCACGGCCACCTGACGGCCGGCCAGGCGGCTCGGGTCGCGGCGGAGTCAGGCGTACGGCATCTGGTGCTGACGCACTTCTCGCAGCGGTACGCCGACCCCGCGGTCTTCGAGCAGCAGGCCCGGGCGGCGGGTTTCGAGGGTGAGCTGACGGTCGCCCGGGATCTGATGCGGGTGCCCGTGCCGAAGAGGCGGTGACGCCTGTGCCTTCGGCTGAGCTCAGCCACGCTCAGCCTGCCCGGCGTTTGAGGACGCGCCCGCAGGGCGCCGGCCGCCGCGGGCGGCGAGACGGGTGCCGGTAGCAGAACAACCGCCGATGTCGGCCGCACCACCGCTGCGCGGCGGTTTCCTCAATCGCCGGACGGGCCGAGTTTGGGCTGAGCTCAGCCCAAAACTCAGCCCGTCCGGCGATTCGTCGGGCCCGAACCCTACGGGAGGTAGTACATCGGGTTGGGGATCTTGTAGGTGCGGTCGGCGTGGCCGCCCTTCAGGTCGCTGTACTGGTCGCCGAAGTTGGCGACGATGTCGTACCCCTGGGACTCGATGTGCTTCCGCGTGCCCGCCTTGTACTCGACCGTGGTGCACGTGGCACCGCAGGGCAGGTAGGCCGGCGGGTTCTGCTTGTTCTTCAGGAAGAAGTGCGCGGGGTCGGCGACGGGCTTGTAGCCGACGTTCTTGAGGTTGCGCGCGCTCCACTCGCGCTGGTGCTCGGCGCGCCCGGTGACGTAGAAGACCTCGATGCCCTTGGCCTTGGCCCAGTTGACGAGCTTCGGCATGCCGAAGACCGGGGACATGTCGGTGGACTTCAGATAGGCGTCCTGCGACTCGGGCGTGAAGTGGAAGCCGACCTGGAGCTCGTAGTTGTACGACAGCAGGGTGGTGTCGTCCAGGTCCAGAACGATGGCGGGCTTGGCCTTCTTCCCCTGCTTCATCCCCTTGCCGTTCTTCACGACGCTCTCGAGGTGGGCCTTGGCCTTCTTCTCGATCTCCGCGACCTGCTTGGCGTAGTTGCTGTCGGGCGAGGCGTAGTGCTGGCCCGCCGCGTCGACAGTGTCGCCGTAGTACGCCTTGATCTTGTCGGTGACCTTGGTGAGGTTCGGGATCTCCTTGTCCGTACGCGGCGCGGCGTGGTCGGCGGAGGCCGCACCGGCCGCGAACAGACCGGCGCCGACGGCCACGGCGGCGGTGGCGGCCGCGATGCGGACGCGCTTCGAGGAAGAAGAAAGGGTCACGTGCGGGCTCCTGGAGAACAGGTGAGCGAGGGTGGTCGAACAGTTGTCTACGCGCGCAGACCGCTGCCGTCAATCTACGCGCGGAGACTGTGGTCGACCGGCGGGGATGACGGCACGTCAGTACCCCTCCGGCGGGCCGCTTCCGCTGCGCGTACGGTGTGGACTGACCAGCGATGAGAAGGGGACCCGCCATGGCGCAGGAAGTACGTGGAGTGATCGCACCCGGCAAGAACCAGCCGGTGCGGGTGGAGACGATCGTCGTGCCGGACCCGGGACCCGGCGAGGCCGTGGTGAAGGTGCAGGCGTGCGGCGTCTGCCACACCGATCTGCACTACAAGCAGGGCGGCATCAACGACGACTTCCCCTTCCTCCTCGGCCATGAGGCGGCGGGCGTCGTGGAGGCCGTCGGCGAGGGCGTGAGTGAGGTGGCCCCCGGCGACTTCGTTATCCTCAACTGGCGGGCCGTCTGCGGCCAGTGCCGGGCCTGTCTGCGCGGCCGCCCGCAGTACTGCTTCGCCACGCACAACGCCAAGCAGAAGATGACCCTGACCGACGGTACTGAGCTGTCCCCGGCGCTCGGCATCGGCGCGTTCGCCGAGAAGACACTGGTCGCCGCCGGGCAGTGCACGAAGGTCGACCCCTCCGTCTCCCCGGCGGTCGCCGGACTGCTCGGCTGCGGGGTCATGGCGGGCATCGGCGCGGCGATCAACACCGGACAGGTCGGCCGTGGCGACTCCGTCGCCGTCATCGGCTGCGGCGGCGTGGGTGACGCGGCCATCGCGGGCTCCCGGCTGGCGGGGGCGGCCCGGATCATCGCCGTCGACATCGACGACCGCAAGCTCCAGACGGCCCTGACCATGGGCGCCACCCACACGGTCAACTCGCGCACCACGGACCCCGTCGAGGCGATCCGCGAGCTGACCGGCGGCTTCGGCGCCGATGTCGTCATCGAGGCCGTCGGCCGCCCCGAGACGTACGAGCAGGCCTTCTACGCCCGTGACCTGGCCGGCACCGTCGTCCTGGTCGGCGTCCCCACGCCGGAGATGAAGCTGGAGCTGCCGCTGCTCGACGTCTTCGGCCGCGGTGGCGCGCTGAAGTCCTCCTGGTACGGCGACTGCCTGCCCTCCCGCGACTTCCCGATGCTCGTCGACCTGCACCTGCAGGGGCGGCTCGACCTCGGCGCGTTCGTCACCGAGACGATCGGGCTGGGGGACGTGGAGAAGGCGTTCGAGCGGATGCACGAAGGCGATGTGCTGCGTTCGGTCGTCGTGTTCTGATCACGGGAGCCCAACCGCCGGACGGACTGAAGTGAGCTCAGCTCCATCAAGCCCGTCCGGCGATTGAGGACGCGCCCGCAGGGCGCCCGCCGCCGCAGGCGGCACGGACGGCCCGCGGTCGGCACGACAACCCGCAGGCGGCACGGACGGCCCACCATCGGCAGGACAAACCGCAGATCCGCCGGACAGGCTTACGCCGGACAGGCGCGGTCCAGGATGCGGGCCGCGACGGCCGGGGAGTCGACCAGGGGGTGCAGGGCCATGGCGCGCAGCGCGGCGCCGTGGTTCTCGCCCACGGCCGCGTCGATGGCGGCCCGTTCGACGGCCTTGAGCTGGAGCATCAGCCCCAACTGGTCCTCACGCAAAGGGGCGCACGGCAGCGGCCGTGCGCCCCTCGCGCTCACCTCGCAGACCGTCTCGATGATCGCCTCGGGGTCCAGCGCCGGCACCGTCGTGCCGTTGCGGACGTTGAGGATCAGCCGGGTGCGCTCGTCCCTGGCGACCGCCCGCATCAGGGCCAGGGCCACCTGGTCGTAGCCACCGCCGTCCAGGTCGCAGGAGTCGCGCTGCCAGCCGCCGCTGGCCGCCCGGCTCTCGGCCATGTACGTCTCCTCGCGGTGCAGCCGGGTCCGCTCCCACAGCGCGTACGCCCGCTCCGGCTCGGCCGCGGCCGCCGCGAAGAAGCCGCCCTGCTGCTGGTCGAGGAACTCGCCCCGGGTCTCCGGCGACTCCAGCACCGCGTGCAGGGTCTCGCGGCGGAAGTAGTAATAGTGCAGGTATTCGTTCGGCAGCGAGCCGAGGGCCTGGAGCCACCGCGCGCCGAAGAGCTTGCCCTCCTCGAAGGAGGACAGGGCCGCCTCGTCCGCCAGCAGTCCCGGCAGCAGGTCCCGTCCGTCGAGCGTCAACCTCCGCAGCCAGCCCAGGTGGTTGAGGCCCACGTAGTCGAACCCGACCCGGTCCGGGTCGGCGCCCGCCGCCCGCGCGGCGCGCCGCACCAGCCCCACGGGTGAGTCGCAGATGCCGATCACCCGTTCACCCAGAACGGCCGACATCGCCTCGGTCACCATGCCCGCGGGATTGGTGAAGTTGATGACCCAGGCGTCCGGGGCGAGAGCCGCGACGCGCTCGGCGATGCGCAGCGCCACCGGGATCGTCCGCAGCCCGTAGAGCACGCCGCCCGCGCCGACGGTCTCCTGCCCCAACACGAGCTCGCCGAGCGGAATCCTTTCATCGCGCACCCGTCCGGCCGTGCCGCCCACCCGGATCGCGGAGAAGACGAAGTCGGCCCCGCGCAGCGCCTCGTCCAGGTCCTCGACGGCCGTCACGACGGGGGCGCCGGGGATGCCCTCCGCCTGCTCGGCCAGCACGGTCGCGATGACCTTCAGTCTCGCGGAGTCGGTGTCGTACAGCGTGAGTTCGGTGCAGCGTCCCGGTGCCTCGCGTCGCGCGTCGTCCAACAGGGCCCGGTGCACCAGAGGCACCCGGAAACCGCCACCGCCGAGAATCGTCAGCTTCATGGCCCGGAACGTATCGCAGCATCGGGCAGACTGTCGGGACCCGCACCCCGTGAAGAGGAGCAGCGAGCGAGCATGACGATTTTCTCGCCTCATGCGGCACCGCAGACGGCACTGTCCGGCGAGCGTTCCGAGGTGTTCGAGGGCGCAGCGCCGGTCCTCGACCCGCTGGCCGAGGTCCGGGCGGAGGGCGACCCGGAGACCGACGTCTATCTGACCGGGACCGTCTTCCTCGACATCATCTTCACCGGCCTGGACTCCGCCCCCGTGCGCGGCACCGAGTCCTGGGCGCGCGGCATGGGCTCCAGCCCCGGCGGCATCGCCAACATGGCCACCGCCCTCGCCCGGCTCGGCCTGCGGACCTCGCTCGCCGCCGCCTTCGGCGACGACATGTACGGGGAGTACTGCTGGGAGGCGCTCTCCCGCGGCGAGGGCATCGACCTGGGGCTCTCCCGCACGGTCCCCGGCTGGCACTCCCCGGTGACGGTCTCGATGGCCTACGAGGGCGAGCGCACGATGGTCTCGCACGGCCACGAGGCCCCGCCGCCCGGTGAGGGCGGCGTGCCCGCTCCCGAGTGCCCGCCGCCCGCCCGCGCCTGCGTGGCGCTGCTGGTGCCCGGTCGGCAGGAGGAGTGGATCGGCACCGCGGCCCGGCGCGGCAGCCGGGTCTTCGCCGACGTCGGCTGGGACGAGACCGGCCGCTGGGACCCCTCGGACCTGGCCGACCTGGAGCACTGCGAGGCGTTCCTGCCCAATGCCGAGGAGGCCATGCGCTACACCCGGACCGACTGCCCGCGCGCCGCCGCCCGGGCACTGGCCGAGAAGGTGCCGCTCGCCGTCGTCACGATGGGCGAGCGGGGCGCCTTCGCGGTGGACAGCCGCACCGGGGAGAGCGCCGAGGTGCCGGCCATCGCCGTCGAGGCGCTCGACCCCACCGGCGCGGGGGACGTCTTCGTCGCGGGGTTCGTGACCGGCACGCTGGCCGGCTGGCCGCTCGCCGACCGGCTGGCCTTCGCGGGACTGACCGCCGCCCTGTCCGTACAGGAATTCGGAGGGTCGCTCTCCGCGCCCGGTTGGGTGGAGATCGCCGCCTGGTGGCAGCACGTGCGGTCCTACGACGACTCCCCGTCCGCCCCGCGCCGCTACGCCTTCCTCGACGGCATCCTCCCCGCAGCCGCCCGCCCCTGGCCGCTGCGCCGGGCCGTGCCCACGCTGGGGTTCCGCCAGCCGTGAGGCGGCGGCCGCGGGTCCGCTTCGGCGGGCTCGCGGGGCCTGCGGTCACAGGCCCGCGAGGCCTGCCCCCCGTCCCCTGCCGGGCCTGCCGTAAAACCCCTCGGGTCGACCGGCGCACCGTCGTACCCTTGATATCCCAAGGATGTCCGGAGACATCGGGCGGATTTCGCTCGCTCCGGGCGCGTCGGATCGCAGGAAAAGAGGGGATGAGCAGGCCCGAGTGGCCGGCCCATGACTCAGACACCCACACGACCGCAGGCGACAGCCCGGTTCACGGTCCCGGCCAAGCACCCCATGGTGACGGTCCTGGGCTCCCGGGACGCGCTCCTGCGCGTGATCGAGAAGGCCTTCCCCCACGTGGACATCCACGTCCGGGGCAATGAAGTCAGCGCCGCCGGGGAGCCGCGGGAAGTCGCCCTCGTGCAGCGCCTGTTCGACGAGATGATGCTGGTGCTCCGCACCGGACAGCCGATGACGGAGGACGCGGTGGAACGCTCGATCGCGATGCTGCGGGGCGAGGGCGACGGGGACGAGACCCCGGCCGAGGTCCTCACACAGAACATTCTCTCCAGCCGCGGTCGCACGATCCGGCCCAAGACGCTCAACCAGAAGCGCTACGTCGACGCCATCGACAAGCACACGGTCGTCTTCGGCATCGGCCCCGCCGGCACCGGCAAGACGTATCTGGCCATGGCCAAGGCGGTCCAGGCCCTGCAGTCCAAGCAGGTCAACCGGATCATCCTCACCCGGCCGGCCGTCGAGGCGGGCGAGCGGCTCGGCTTCCTGCCCGGCACGCTCTACGAGAAGATCGACCCGTATCTGCGGCCGCTCTACGACGCCCTGCACGACATGCTCGACCCCGACTCCATCCCCCGGCTGATGGCCGCCGGGACGATCGAGGTCGCGCCGCTGGCCTATATGCGCGGCCGGACGCTCAACGACGCCTTCATCATCCTCGACGAGGCGCAGAACACCAGCGCCGAGCAGATGAAGATGTTCCTCACCCGCCTCGGGTTCGACTCCAAGATCGTCATCACCGGTGACGTCACCCAGATCGACCTCCCCGGCGGCACCAAGAGCGGTCTGCGGCAGGTCGTGGACATCCTGGAGGGCGTCGAGGACGTCCACTTCTCGCGGCTCACCAGCACGGACGTGGTCCGGCACAAGCTGGTCGGCCGTATTGTCGACGCGTACGAGCAGTTCGACGAGCGCAACGGAAAGTAAGTAATCGAAGCGATGGCAATCGACGTCAACAACGAATCCGGCACGGACATCGACGAGCAGGCGATCCTCGACGTCGCCCGCTACGCCTTGGCCCGGATGCGTATCCACCCGCTCTCCGAACTCTCGGTCATCGTCGTTGACGCCGACGCCATGGAGCAGCTCCACATCCAGTGGATGGACCTGCCCGGGCCCACCGACGTGATGTCCTTCCCGATGGACGAGCTCCGCCCGCCGGCCAAGGACGACGACGAGCCGCCGCAGGGCCTGCTCGGCGACATCGTGCTCTGCCCGGAGGTCGCGAAGAAGCAGGGCGAGGAGGCGCCGACCGGGCACTCCATGGACGAGGAGCTCCAGCTCCTGACCGTCCACGGCGTCCTCCACCTCCTGGGCTACGACCACGAGGAGCCGGACGAGAAGGCCGAGATGTTCGGCCTCCAGGCGGCGATCATCGACGGCTGGCGCACCGAGCGCGGGATCGAAGGAGCCTCCCCGGCTCCCACGATCACATGACCGGGCAGCTGATCGCCGCCGCGGTCCTGCTTCTGGTCGTCGCCTGGCTCGCCGCCTGCGCGGAGGCGGGCCTGGCCCGCACCACGCGGTTCCGCGCCGAGGAGGCCGTCCGGGCGGGCCGCCGCGGCAGCGCCAAGCTGATGGCCGTCGCCGCCGACCCGACCCGCTACCTCAATGTGGCGCTGCTGGTGCGCGTCGCCTGCGAGATGGCGGCCGGCGTCCTGGTGACGTACGTCTGCCTGCGCGAATTCGACAGGACCTGGCAGGCGCTGACCGTCGCCATCGGGGTGATGGTCCTCGTCTCCTACGTGGCCGTCGGCGTCTCCCCGCGCACCATCGGCCGCCAGCACCCGCTCAACACCGCGACCGTGTCCGCGTACGTCCTGCTGCCGCTCGCCCGGATCATGGGCCCGGTGCCGCGGCTGCTGATTCTCATCGGCAACGCCCTCACCCCCGGCAAGGGCTTCCGCATGGGCCCGTTCGCCTCCGAGGCGGAGCTGCGGGCCATGGTCGACCTGGCGGAAAAGGAATCGCTGATCGAGGACGACGAGCGCCGGATGGTGCACTCCGTCTTCGAACTCGGCGACACGCTCGTCCGCGAGGTCATGGTGCCCCGCACGGATCTCGTCGTCATAGAGCGCGGCAAGACCATCCGCCAGGCGCTGACCCTGGCGCTCCGCTCCGGCTTCTCCCGGATACCGGTCACCGGCGAGAGCGAGGACGACGTCGTCGGCATCGTCTACCTCAAGGACCTCGTCCGGAAGACGCACATCAGCCGTGACGCCGAGTCCGAGCTGGTCTCGACGGCGATGCGTCCCGCGGTCTTCGTGCCCGACACCAAGAACGCGGGCGACCTGCTGCGGGAGATGCAGCAGCAGCGCACCCACTGCGCGGTCGTCATCGACGAGTACGGCGGCACCGCCGGCATCGTCACGATCGAGGACATCCTCGAGGAGATCGTCGGTGAGATCACCGACGAGTACGACCGCGAGCTGCCGCCCGTGGAGGAACTCGACGACGACCGCTACCGCGTCACGGCCCGTCTAGACATCGGCGACCTCGGCGAGCTGTACGGCCTGGAGCTGGACGACGAGGACGTGGAGACGGTCGGCGGCCTGCTGGCCAAGTCCCTCGGCCGCGTCCCCATCGCCGGCGCCACGGCCGAGGTCGACCTCACCGCCGACACCACCGACCCCACGCTGCGCGCCCTGCGCCTGACCGCCGAATCCGCGGCGGGCCGCCGCAACCGCATCGTGACGGTCCTGGTGGAACCGGTCCGCACGCCGGAGCCGGCCGAGGACTGAGCGAGCACGACATAGCGACACCGATGCCCGGCTGCCCCTTGAGGCAGCCGGGCATCGGTGCGTTCGCCGGACGTCCGAAGTCAGCTGCCGTTGTACGAAACGACCTGCCCGTGCAGGCGCTCGGCGACGCGAGCCCCGAGCCCGTAGTCGCACAGGTTCACGGTCCAATTCCCGCCCGTCACCAGGGTGGCGGGCACCCCCTTGTACGCGATGGCCTTGCGCAGGGCAGCGTCCCGCTCGGCCCGAGTCGGGTACAGCGACAGCGTGGCGCAGTTCGGGGAACGTCCGACACGCTTGCCGGTAGTGCAGGTCAATACACCGGTGGGCCCTGTGCCGCGCTGCGTACAGCCGGCGGCGCTGTCCAGGTCGTCGGCGAGGGCATCGACGGACGTGTAGCGGGGAACGTCCGGGATCTTCGGTAGGGGGTAGTCGGGGATTTTCTCGCCCTCGGGTGGTAGGACGACACCGCGTAGGGCGGTGGCGATCTGAGGGGCGTAGCGGGGTTCGAGGACCCGGATGTACCAATTGCCTGCGGCCACGAGGGTGTGGCTGAAGGGGGGTTTACGGCGGGAGGCGATGGAGTTGCCGATGTCGTCGCGAGTGAAGACCTTGGGGTTGAGTGCGTGAATCTCGTTCTCGAATTTGATGCCCTGAAGTTCGGACAAGCACGTGAGGCTGGACCCACCGCTGCCGTCGCTCTGCGGGCGCCGGAGGACTCTGCAAGCAATGCCAGCCGAGTCGAGGGCACCCACGATGTCGTCAGCCGTGGTGAACCGAGGCGCCGCAGGCACGTTGCTGGGCATAGGTGTCGGTGGTGGCGGACCGCCGCCGTCCTTCCCTCCTCCGCAGGAGGTGAGAAGAACGGCTGTCGCCACGGCGAGCCATACGCGAATGGAGTTTTTCATGGATCAGCTGTCACCTGGGCGGAGTCGGGGCGGGGCCGGGAGCCGGAGAAGGGGTGCCGGGCTCGGGAGCGCCTGACCCGGTGCCGCTCGAAGGCCCACCGCCCACCTCGTATATCGGGTCGAGGCTCACGTGGTGCCCTTGAGGCGTCTGGCTTTCCAGATGCTTGAGTGCTTCGCGTCGCTGCTCATCGGTGAGAGCCTCCCAGCGCTGGGCGTCCTCGATGTGGGGCATCAATGCGTCCCAGTTCTTCGCGCGGTGGCGGATGGCCCCACCGCGTTCATCTGAGTCGTCGCCATATTTTTCGTTGGCCTCACGAACCTGGGGTGTGTCGGCAGCGTAGAGGATGAACAGCTGCTTGTCCGTCCCGGATCCGTAGGGGTTCTTCCTGAGGTCCTGGAGATGGTAGGCGCTCAGCCTGACGTCTTCGTTCGGGTTCTCCTCGATGTACTTCGTGAGTTCAGCGTCACTGAGACGGCCCAGATAAGTGCCTTGCACGGTGAACTCGTCCTGGTGATTACCAATGACCTGACGGGCGGTCTTCAGCTTCATATGCGTGATACCAAGCGACTTGTCCGGCTTGACGGTCTCTTCCAGAGACCAGTTGAAGACCCGCCCGGCACTCGGCAGGAAGCCACGCCCGTCCTTGTCGAAATTTTGGTACCACTGCTGCTCCTGCCAGAGAATGGCCAGAAGCAGAGTCTTACTCATCCCCGTCTCGCGGGAAGCACGGTCCACTGCCGCCAGTTGCGCGGCCGATACGTTGACGGGATGCAGGCCGCCCGAGCCGGCGGTCAGTCGCAGCGCGATATTGAGCGGGCTGCCGTCCTTGAGCGCCTGTTTGACGAGCTCCGGGTTTTTGATGTCCGTCAGGTTGCTGATGGCGCGGAGTGCGGCCGCTGCGGCGTTGTCGGCTGTCGTCGCCTTGCCCAGGGCGTCGGTGATGATGTCTTGGACGTGCCGGAGTTGTTGCGTAAGCGTGTCGTCACCGCCCGGGGGTGTGACGACGGGTTTGGTCGGCGCAACCCGGCCGCTGTCGTCGACGTGGAGTTCGTGGGAGCGCGCGTAGTCGAGGGCGCTGTTCAGATCCCGCTGGGCGGCCTCGATGGCGTCGGCCAGGTTGTCGTACACCTTGGTCAGGGCCCGGAGCGACAGGCCCGCTGCTTCGAAGTCGTCGGCGTGTTTGACGAAGACTCTACGAGCCTTCTCGCCTGTGTCGCCCACCCAGCACTGCTGGAGGGTGCGAGCCACGTCGTCGCGGGCCGCGATGCCGATCTCCTCGGAGTACTTGGCCGCGCGCAGTGCGTCGTCCGCGGCCTCCCGCCACAGGCGAGGCTGTGCGCTGTGCAGGTCCGGAACGGAAACCATCAGGCGCCTTCCAGTGCGTCGGCGCCCTTGCGCAGCGTCTCGGCTATGGAGGTGTCCACGCCGACGTAGTCGTCCATGGACTCCGTGATGGCTCCGGCGGCGGTCCGGGCGGACGCGCCCAGCTCGTGCAGTCGGTGGCGCCACGCCTTCACGCACGCGGCGTTCGGTGCTGCCACCGCCCAGCCGGAGTGGGCCTCTCCGGCGGTCGCGGGGTCGTCGAGCCTGATGCTGCTCTGCCCATTGGCGCTCTGTTCCTGGAACCTCGCCGCCACGCTCTTCGGCGTGGGCGGCTTGACCCCATAGCCCCCTAGTCCGTACATCGCACATCTCCCCCTCATTCGTCTGTCCGTTCGGCAGACTAGCCAAGGGTGCGGTCCGCGATCGTGGGGATTCTCGGTCGCCCTGATTGGGGGCGCGGACCGCCCGGCCGCGTCCGAGGCTGCCGGCACCGCCTCCGTGACGCCCGGTTTACTCTTGCGGGCCCGCTTCCCTCCGCTCACCTCAAGGAATCCCTGTGCGTCACCACCCGCGCCGTGGCGCATCCGCCGCCCTCGCCGCCGCCTCGGCCCTGCTGCTCGTCTCCGCCTGCGGCGGGGCGCCCGGCCGGGAGAGACCCACCGACGACGGGAGCCGGCCGGCGGCGACGCGCGAGGCCGCGAACGGTCAGGCGAACGGGACGCCGAAGGCCGAGCCCCTCACCCGCGAGCAGGCGAAGGCCGCTGTGCTCACCGCCAAGGACCTGCCCTCCGGTTGGAAGGTCATGGGCGACGTGAGCGACGCCTTCGGCCCGGGGCTGCTGCGGATCGGCACGACGGAGAAGAAGCCGTGCCAGCCGCTGTCGGCCCGGGGCTGCTGCGGATCGGCACGACGGAGAAGAAGCCGTGCCAGCCGCTGCTCGACGCCTTCGTCGGCCGGAGCGACGGCCCGAAGCCGGAGGCCCACGCCATGGCCGAGCTGGTCCAGGGCGGCGACGCCGGCTCCATGCTGGTCAACGGCGTCACCTCCTACCGCGAGTCCGACGCCATGAAGATCATGCGGGGCACGCTGGACGTCGACGCCTGCGACAGCTTCAGCGGCAAGCTCGGCGACGACCGCAGGGCCGACTTCACGGCCGAGCGACTGGATGTCCCCAGGACCGGCGACGAGTCGCGCGCCGTCCGGGTGACCGTCGCGGAGACCGCGAACGAGGCCAGCATGCAGCACGACATCGCGGCCGCCCGGGTCGGCGCGACGGTCGTGACCGTCGTGCGGACCAGCTTCAGCACGGCCGACAGCTCCAGCTTCGAGGACGCGCTCGCCAAGGTCGTCGAGAAGGTGAAGAAGGCGGAGAAGGCCGCGCGCCCGTAAGGCGTCCCGGCCCGGCGACCGGGGCCGGCTCCCCGTTCAATATGCTCCGCCGTATGACGGACAACGCCACGCTGGACCCCGAAGACCGCAAGCTGATCACGCTCGCCCGATCCACGCGCGCCCGTAACGCCGTGGCCGAGGGCGCCGCCGTGCGCGACGAGAACGGCCGGACGTACGTCGCCGGGACCGTCGACCTCGACTCGTTGAAGCTCAGCGCCCTGGCCACCGCCGTCGCGATGGCCGTGGCCAGTGGCGCGAAGTCGCTGGAGGCCGCCGTCGTCGTCTCCGAGGCCGAGGCCGCCTCCGAAGCGGACCGCGCGGCCGTCCGGGACCTGGGCGGGCCCGCGACGCCCGTGCTCCTCGCGGGCCCGGACGGGACCGTGCGCGCCGCCCTCACCGCGGGGTAGCCGGGCCGCTGGTCGGCGGGGGGCCGGGGATCGGGGAGAATACCGAGTATGGACAGTGCTGCCTCCCCCTCCCAGGCCCCTCACCGCGCGGGCTTCGCGTGCTTCGTCGGCCGCCCCAACGCGGGCAAGTCGACCCTGACCAACGCACTGGTGGGGACGAAGGTCGCGATCACCTCCAACCGGCCGCAGACCACCCGCCACACCGTGCGCGGCATCGTGCACCGCCCCGACGCCCAGCTCGTCCTCGTCGACACTCCCGGGCTGCACAAGCCCCGCACGCTGCTCGGCGAGCGCCTCAACGACGTCGTGCGGACCACCTGGGCCGAGGTCGACGTGATCGGCTTCTGCCTGCCCGCCGACCAGAAGCTCGGCCCCGGCGACAAGTTCATCGCCAAGGAGCTCGCGGGGATCAAGAAGACCCCGAAGATCGCCATCGTCACCAAGACGGACCTGGTCGACTCCAAGCAGCTCGCCGAGCAGCTCATCGCGATCGACCAGCTCGCCGTGGAGCTCGGCTTCGAGTGGGCCGAGATCGTCCCCGTCTCGGCGGTGGGCGACAAGCAGGTCTCGCTGCTGGCCGACCTCATCGCCCCGCTGCTCCCGGAGAGCCCGCCGCTCTACCCCGAGGGCGACCTCACCGACGAGCCCGAGATGGTCATGGTCGCCGAGCTGATCCGCGAGGCCGCGCTGGAGGGCGTGCGGGACGAGCTGCCGCACTCCATCGCCGTCGTGGTGGAGGAGATGCTCCCGCGCGAGGACCGGCCGGAGAACAAGCCGCTGCTCGACATCCACGCCAACGTCTACATCGAGCGGCCGAGCCAGAAGGGCATCATCATCGGCCCCAAGGGCGCGCGCTTGAAGGAGGTCGGCATGAAGTCCCGCAAGCACATCGAGGCCCTGCTCGGTACGCCGGTCTACCTCGACCTGCACGTCAAGGTCGCCAAGGACTGGCAGCGGGACCCCAAGCAGCTGCGGAAGCTCGGCTTCTGACTCTCATCCCACGCGTTACGCGCCTTCCTTCAGCACCAGCTGAATCAGCTCCCGCTGCTCCGGCGTGAGGTGCGGGTCGGCGCAGTGGATCGTACGGCTGTCCACCGTGATCTCGTAGTGGAAGCCGTCCGGCACACCGCGCGCGGTGGCACACCCTTCGGGGCCCGTGCCGAGCGCGCGGTGGGCCAGGGCCTTGACATGGGTCGCGTCGGGCCGGCCGGTCGTGTCCAGCTCGGCCCGGCGCTCGATACCGGCGAAACCGCCGGTACGGGTGATGGCAATCCGCATAACGCCATCCTTACCCCGTCCGCTCGTCTCTACGGGGCGGGGATCGTCTCTACGAGGTGGGGACCCCCACCTGTCCCCAGGCCTTGAGAACGGCCTCGAGTTCGCCCCCCTCGCCGAACCGGGCCCGCGCCGCCTCCACGGTCAGCCGCGCGAAGTCCTTGAAGTCGGCGTCCGAGGCCAGCTCGCCACCGGTCAGCGTGTCGTACCAGATGTGGCCCGCCCGCTCCCAAGCGTGCCCGCCGAGGGCGGTGGCCAGGAGATAGAAGGCGTGGTTGGGGATGCCGGAATTGATGTGCACGCCGCCGTTGTCGCGTGAGGTGCGTACGTAGTCCTTCATGGTGGCGGGCTGCGGGTCCTTACCGAGGACGTCGTCGTCATAGGCGGTGCCGGGCGCCTTCATCGAGCGCAGGGCCTCACCGCGGTCGACATTGGGGCCCAGCAGGCCCGCCCCGATCAGCCAGTCGGCCTGGTCGGCGGTCTGCCCGAGGGCGTACTGCTTGATGAGCGAGCCGAAGACGTCCGCGACGGACTCGTTCAGCGCGCCCGACTGGCCGTAGTACTCCAGGTTGGCCGTGTGCTGGACGACGCCGTGGGTCAGCTCGTGGCCGATGACGTCGACGGGGATGGTGAAGTCGAGGAAGAGGTCGTTGTCCCCGTCCCCGAAGACCATCCGCTCGCCGTCCCAGAAGGCGTTGTCGTAGTTCTCGCCGTAGTGGACCGTCGCGTTCAGCGGCAGCCCGGCGTCGTCGATGGAGTGCCGGCCGTAGACCTTGAGGAACAGGTCGAACGTCGCGCCGAGCCCCGCGTGCGCGCGGTTGACCGTGGCGTCCTGGGTCGGCTGGTCGCCCTCGGAGTGCACCTTCCGGCCCGGGATCGTCTCCTGGTGCCCGGCGTCGAAGATCGTGCGCTGCGGGGTGTCGGAGGGGGTGCCGAGCGGGGCCGCGACACCGCGCAGGGCGGTGATCCGGCGGCGGGTGCGCTGGAGGGAGTCGTGTTCCAGAGTGCGCCGCGCGGGCCCGGAGAGCCGCTCGTCCTCGGACTGCGCGAGCTTGTCCAGCACGTGCGGCGGAACGATGGTGCAGAAGACCTTGTGAGGTGTGACGTCCATGGCCTGAATGTGGCACTGGGTTTCCGTCGTGTCACTCCTTGCGGTCATGATTAATGAAATCGAGTGGTTGGGCTCCTTTTGGGTGGCACGCCTTCCGGATCCCGTCCGCGGCACGCGGCGCATCCCGCATGCTGATACGGGGCCTGCCGGGACCGGCCATCTCGGTTAGTGTGCTGTGCATCATGCGTTACGGGCTGCTTCTTCTTAGCTGCCGCGGCGAGGGTCTGTAAGTCGTAGGCCGACCCCCTCCCCGCGGAGTTCGGTGGTGCGCCATCCCGCCCCCCGTCGGCCGCTCGTTGCAGCGGACACATGAGGAGCCCTACGCAGATGACCGAGATTTCCGTCGGCAGGCCCACGCCCGTCACCGCGGCCACCGTGACCCAGAAGCCGTCCGGGATGCCGATCCACAAGTACGGCCGCTACGAGGCCGTGGACATCCCCGACCGCACCTGGCCGGACAACCGCGTCACCGCCGCCCCCCGCTGGCTCTCCACCGATCTGCGGGACGGGAACCAGGCGCTGATCGACCCGATGTCGCCGGCCCGCAAGCGCGAGATGTTCGACCTGCTGGTCCGCATGGGCTACAAGGAGATCGAGGTCGGCTTCCCCTCCTCCGGGGCCACCGACTTCGACTTCGTGCGGTCGATCATCGAAGAGGGCGCGATCCCCGAGGACGTGACGATCTCCGTCCTGACCCAGGCGCGCGAAGAGCTGATCGAGCGGACCGTCGAATCGCTGCGCGGTGCGCACCGCGCGACCGTGCATCTGTACAACGCCACCGCGCCCGTCTTCCGCCGCGTCGTCTTCCGGGGCTCGCGGGAGCAGGTCAAGCAGATCGCCGTGGACGGCACCCGGCTGGTCATGGAGTACGCCGAGAAGATCCTCGGCGACGGGACCGCGTTCGGCTACCAGTACAGCCCGGAGATCTTCACCGACACGGAGCTGGACTTCGCCCTGGAGGTCTGCGAGGGCGTCATGGACGTCTGGCAGCCCGAGGCGGGCCGCGAGATCATCCTCAATCTGCCGGCCACCGTGGAGCGGTCGACCCCCTCCACCCACGCCGACCGCTTCGAGTGGATGTCGCGGAACCTGTCGCGGCGCGAATTCGTATGCCTGTCGGCGCACCCGCACAACGACCGGGGCACGGCCGTCGCCGCCGCCGAGCTGGCGATCATGGCCGGGGCGGACCGGATCGAGGGCTGTCTGTTCGGGCAGGGCGAGCGGACCGGCAACGTCGACCTGGTCACCCTGGGCATGAACCTGTTCAGCCAGGGCGTGGACCCGCAGATCGACTTCTCGCAGATCGACGAGATCCGTCGCACCTCCGAGTACTGCAACCAGATGGAGGTCCACCCGCGCCACCCCTACGCGGGCGACCTGGTCTACACCGCCTTCTCCGGCTCCCACCAGGACGCCATCAAGAAGGGCTTCGACGCCATGGAGGCCGACGCGGCCGCCCAGGGCAAGACCGTGGACGACATCGAGTGGGCCGTGCCGTACCTGCCCATCGACCCCAAGGACGTCGGCCGCAGCTACGAGGCCGTCATCCGCGTCAACTCGCAGTCCGGCAAGGGCGGTATCGCCTACGTCCTGAAGAACGACCACAAGCTGGACCTGCCGCGCCGGATGCAGATCGAGTTCTCCCGCACCATCCAGGCCAAGACCGACGCCGAGGGTGGCGAGGTCACCCCGCAGCAGATCTGGTCGGTCTTCCAGGACGAGTACCTGCCCACGCCGGAGAACCCGTGGGGCCGTATCGCCCTGCGCGACACCCAGACCTCGACGGCCGGCGACGGCGTCGACTCGCTGACCGTCGAGGCCGTCCTGGACGGCCGGGACACCGTGCTGACGGGTACGGGCAACGGCCCGATCTCCGCGTTCTTCGACGCGCTCGGCTCGGTCGGCGTCGACGCCCGTCTGCTGGACTACTCCGAGCACACGATGAGCGAGGGCGCCAGCGCCCAGGCCGCCTCGTACATCGAGTGCGTGATCGACGGCGTGGTGCTGTGGGGCATCGGCATCGACCCCAACACCACCCGTGCCTCGATCAAGGCCGTCGTCTCCGCGGTCAACCGTGCCTACCGGAAGTGACCTTGGCCTGATCCCGGCCTGATCTTTTCCGGACGGAGGCCCGGCACCGATATGGTGCCGGGCCTCCGTCATGCCGTCGTCAATCAAGAGCCGCCGAAACCACCGGTTCTGATGGACTCGGTGGCATGTTCGGCCTGCTCTTGCCCGAAGACCCCCCGCAGGAGGTGCTGACGGGCATCACCGATGTGGCTAACATCACGTCAACGCGGCGACGAGGCCGTGGCGTTATGGAGGTGCGCCGTGATGCACGCGCAAGGCCGACACAGCCCGGATCGGTGTGTGGTGGGCGTACGCACCGTATGGCGCACCGTCGGGGACGGCGAGTTCTTCTGCCCCGGCTGTGGCGGTGACCGCAACTACCGGCGCCGCACGGGCCACCGCCGCCTCGTCGCCTTCGGGGTGCCCCTGCTGCCGCGCGGCCCCGTCGGGCCGATCGTCGAGTGCGCGGCCTGCCACGCCCGGTTCGGCATGGACGTCCTCGACCACCCCACCACCACCCGCTTCTCCGCGATGCTCCGCGACGCCGTGCACACCGTGGCCCTCGCCGTCCTCGCCGCGGGCGGCACCGAGGCACGCACGGTCCGCAGGGCCGCCGTCGGCGCGGTGCGCGCGGCGGGCTTCGCCGACTGCAGTGAGGAACAGCTGATCACCCTGATCGAGGCACTCGCCGCGGACACGGGGCGGCTGCCCGGCATGTTCGCCGGCGGCGCGTTCCCGGCCGGCGCCGGGGGAGGACGGGGCGGCTTCGACCCGTGCGGCACGGCTCTGGCCATCGAGCTCCACGAGGCACTGGAACCACTGGCCCCGCACCTCGCCCCTGCCGGGCGCGAGGCGATCCTGCTCCAGGGCGCCCGTATCGCCCTGGCGGACGGCCCGTACCGGCCGGCTGAGCGGGAGGTTCTGGCGACGGTGGGGCGGGCGTTGCTGATCTGCCCGGAAGACACGGATCGCCTGCTGGCAGCGGCGCGGATGCCGACGTAGTTTGTTTCGTCCTCAAGCGCCGGACGGGCTGCAGTGCTTTTGTCCTCAAGCGCCGGACGGACTTTTTCAGCCCGTCCGGCGCTCGAGGACAACGGGGGCCGGGGGCCCGCCCACGGTTCGGGAAGGGGAGGGCAGGGGAGAAGTCCGCCGGAGGCGCCCCCGGCCCGAGCCGCCCCGCCCGTACGGGACAATGGATCCATGAGTCTCTTCCGCGACGACGGCATCGTGCTGCGCACGCAGAAGCTCGGCGAAGCGGATCGCATCATGCTGTGTTCTTCCGGGGGGCGACCCCCGTACCCCCGGCCGGGTGTCCGTGGGGGTGGGCGATGAGTCTCTTCCGCGACGACGGCATCGTGCTGCGCACGCAAAAGCTCGGCGAAGCGGATCGCATCATCACTCTGCTCACCCGCGGTCACGGTCGCGTACGCGCGGTAGCCCGTGGCGTGCGGCGGACCAAGTCGAAGTTCGGGGCGCGGCTGGAGCCGTTCTCGCATGTCGACGTGCAGTTCTTCGCGCGCGGCAGCGAGCTCGTCGGGCGCGGGCTGCCCTTGTGCACGCAGAGCGAGACCATCGCCGCGTACGGTGGCGGGATCGTCACCGACTACGCCCGCTACACCGCCGGCACCGCCATGCTGGAGACCGCCGAGCGGTTCACCGACCACGAGGGCGAGCCCGCCGTGCAGCAGTATCTGCTGCTGGTCGGGGGGCTGCGGACGCTCGCCGCGGGCGAGCACGCGCCGCACCTCATCCTGGACGCCTTCCTGCTGCGCTCCCTCGCCGTCAACGGCTACGCGCCCAGCTTCGAGGCGTGCGCGAAGTGCGGTATGCCCGGGCCGAACCGATTCTTCTCGGTCGCGGCCGGCGGGGTCGTCTGCGGGGAGTGCCGAGTGGCCGGAAGCGTCGTACCCTCCTCGGAGTCGATCGAACTCCTCGGCGCGTTGCTGACCGGGGACTGGGCGACGGCGGACGCGTGCGAGCCGCGCCATGTCCGGGAGGGCAGCGGCCTGGTGGCCGCGTATCTGCACTGGCACCTGGAGCGGGGGCTTCGCTCCCTGCGCTACGTGGAAAAGTAACTTGGTATCGAGGAGAAGTGGCACGCATGGCACGACGCGGGATTCTGGGCCGTTCCCGACGCGAGTACCTCACCCCTGAGCCACACCCGTCCGGGGCGCGGCCGCCGAAGATCCCGGGCGAGCTGGTCCCCAACCACGTGGCGATCGTCATGGACGGCAACGGCCGCTGGGCGAAGGAGCGCGGGCTGCCGCGCACCGAGGGGCACAAGGTCGGCGAGGGCGTCGTCATGGACGTGCTCAAGGGCTGCCTGGAGATGGGCGTCAAGAACCTCTCCCTGTACGCCTTCTCCACCGAGAACTGGAAGCGCTCGCCCGAAGAGGTGCGCTTCCTGATGAACTTCAACCGGGACGTCATCCGCCGCCGCCGCGACGAGATGGACGAACTGGGTATCCGGGTGCGGTGGACCGGCCGGATGCCGAAGCTGTGGAAGTCGGTGGTCGAGGAGCTCCAGGTCGCCCAGGAGCAGACCAAGAACAACGACGCCATGACCATGTACTTCTGCGTCAACTACGGCGGTCGCGCGGAGATCGCGGACGCGGCGGCGGCGATCGGCCGGGACATCGCGGCGGGCCGGCTGGACCCGTCGAAGGTGAACGAGAAGACGTTCGCCAAGTACCTCTACTACCCGGACATGCCGGATGTGGACCTCTTCGTACGGCCCTCCGGTGAGCAGCGCACGTCCAACTACCTGATCTGGCAGAGCGCTTACGCCGAGATGGTCTTCCAGGACGTCCTCTGGCCGGACTTCGACCGCCGTGATCTGTGGCGCGCCTGCCTGGAGTACGCGCAGCGCGACCGCCGCTTCGGCGGCGCGATCCCGAACGAGGACGAGCTCGCCAAGGACCCCGCGTCGAAGGCGTGAGCCCCTCGCCGGTGCGGACATGACACTGCTCCGGGCGTCGGCCGACGCCCGGAGCAGTATTCGTCAGCTTTTGCGTCAGCTTCGGGAGCGCGCGGCGGCGCAGTCCCCGCAGGTGCCGAAGATCTCGATGGTGTGGGCCACGTCGACGAAGCCGTGGTCGGCGGCGATGGAGTCCGCCCACTTCTCCACGGCCGGGCCCTCGACCTCGACGGCCTTGCCGCACACCCGGCAGACCAGGTGGTGGTGGTGCCCACTGGAGCAACGGCGGTAGACCGCCTCGCCCTCGCTCGTGCGCAGCACATCGACCTCGCCGGCGTCGGCGAGGGACTGCAGCGTGCGGTAGACGGTGGTCAGACCGACCGAGTCGCCGCGGTGCTTGAGCATGTCGTGGAGCTCTTGCGCGCTGCGGAACTCGTCCACCTCGTCGAGCGCCGCCGCGACAGCGGCCCGCTGCTTGGTGGACCGGCCGCGTACCGGGGGACCCGCGGTCGCCACAGTTGCCTCCTCAAGCTCGCCTGAACACGCATCCGTACGTAGTGCCCGGCCAATTGTGCCAGGCCCGGCGTCATCCCCCGTACGACTGCGCGTCCCCGGCCCCCTGCGGGCGGCCGCGGGCGGGCCCCGTCAGGCCTCCACCCGTACGTCGTCCGCGGGGGTGCCCGGCACGTCCAGTGTGCAGTGCTTCTCGGCGTCGGCAACGCGCCTGGCCCGTTTGCGGGCCAGTGGCGCGGCGAGCGCGGTCAGGACCAGGAAGACGCCGATCGCGAGCAGCACGATGGTCGCGCCCGAGGGCACGTCCACGTAGTACGAGGTGGCGGTCCCGGAGACGGTCACCAGGACGCCGATGGCGACGGCCAGCGCGAAGGTGGTCGCGAAGCTGCGGGCGATGGCCTGCGAGGCCGCCACCGGGATCACCATCAGGGCGCTCACCAGCAGCAGGCCGACCACACGCATCGCGACGGTGACGGTCAGCGCGGCGGTGACCGCGACCAGCAGGTTCAACAGCCGCACGGGCAGCCCGGTGACGCGGGCGAACTCCTCGTCCTGGCAGATGGCGAACAGCTGCTTGCGCAGCCCCACCGTGGTGAGGATCACGAAGGCGGCCAGCACGCAGATCGCGACGATGTCCTCCTGCGCGACGGTGGTGATCGAGCCGAAGAGGTAGCTGATGAGGTTGGCGTTGGAGCCGCCGGACAGGTGCATCAGCATGACGCCGCCGGCCATGCCGCCGTAGAAGAGCATGGCGAGCGCGATGTCGCCGCGCGCCTTGCCGGAGGAGCGGATCAGCTCCATGACCACGGCGCCGACCACGCACACGGCGGTGGCCACCCACACCGGGCTGGTGTTGAGCAGGAAGCCGAGGCCGACGCCGGTGAGGGCGACATGGCCGATGCCGTCGCCCATCAGCGCCTGGCGGCGCTGGACGAGGTAGATGCCGATGGCGGGGGCGGTGATGCCGACCAGCAGGGCGGCGAGCAGCGCCCGCTGCATGAAGGCGGGATTCAGGATGTCCATCAGGTGAGCAACCCCGTCCGGATCGGTTCGGCAGCCGGGTCGGCGTGCGGGTGGACATGGTCGTGGCCGGGCAGCGCGTGCTGGCCCACGGCTTCCGGCGGCGGGCCGTCGTGGACGACACAACCGTCGCGGAGCACGACGGCCCGGTCGATGAGCGGCTCCAGGGCGCCCAGCTCGTGCAGGACGAGCAGCACGGTGGCGCCCCGGGAGACCTGCTCGCGCAGGGCGCTCGCGAGGACCTCCTGGCTGGCCAGGTCGACGCCGGCCATCGGCTCGTCCATGATCAGCAGCTCGGGTTCGCCGGCCAGCGCGCGGGCGATGAGCACCCGCTGGTGCTGGCCGCCGGAGAGCGCGTTCACGGAGTCCTGGAGCCGGTCGGCCATGCCGACCAGCTCCAGGGCCCGGACCACGGCCTCCCGGTCGGCCTTGCGGGTCGGGCCCAGCTTCGTACGGGCCAGCCGCCCGGCGGCGACGACCTCGCGCACGGTCGCCGGGACCCCGCTGGCAGCGGTGGTGCGCTGCGGTACGTACCCGAGGCGAGCCCAGTCGCGGAAGCGGCGCTTGGGGGTGCCGAACAGCTCCAGTTCGCCGCCGGTGAGCGGCACCTGGCCGACGATGGCCCGGACGGCCGTGGACTTGCCGGAACCGTTGGCGCCGAGCAGCGCGACGACCTCGCCGCGCCGCACGGTGAGGTCCACGCCGCGCAGCACGGGACGGGAACCGAGCGAGGCCGTGGCCCCGCGCAGCGCTATGACGGGCTCCGCCCCTTCACGCCCTCGGCTTGCCTCCGGGCGCTTCGATCCGGTCATGTCGGCCTCCGCCGGGTTCGTCTGACTCACTTGGTGCCGAGTGCCTTCCGCAGGGCGGCGAGGTTGGACTCCATGACCTCGAAGTAGTCGTCGCCCTTGGACTTGTCCGTGATCCCCTCGAGCGGGTCGAGCACGTCCGTCTTCAGCCCCAGGTCCGAGGCCAGGGTCTTCGCCGTCTTCGGGTCGGCGAGGGTCTCGAAGAAGATCGTCGAGACGTGGTGCTTCTCGGCGACCTCGTGGAGGTCCTTCATGCGGGCCGCGCTGGGCTCGGACTCCGGGTCGAGGCCGTTCACGGCCTCCTCGGTGAGGCCGTAACGCTCGGCGAGGTAGCCGAAGGCGGCGTGCGTGGAGATGAAGGTGTCGGAGGCCCGGTTCTTCAGACCCGCCTCGAACTTCTTGTGCAGCCCGTCCAGCTTATGCGCCAGCGCGTCGGCGTTCTTCTCGAAGTCCGCCTTGTGGTCGGGGTCGGCCTCGGTGAGGGTCTTGGCGACCCCCTTGGCGACCTCGGCGTACTTCACCGGGTCGAGCCAGATGTGCGGGTCGCCGCCCTCGTGCCGGTGCTCGTGACTCTCGTGCCCGCCCTCGGACCCGTGGTCGTGGCCGTCGACCTCGTCGCCGTGCTCCTCCAGCTCGGTGAGGGAGGCGGCGTCGGCGACGTGCTTGGCGCTGGACTGCTTGATCGCCTTGTCGACGGCGGGCTGGAGGCCCTTGAGGTAGACGATCGCGCCCGCCTCGTCGAGGGAGGCGGTCTGCTTGGGGGTGAGCTCCAGATCGTGGGGCTCGGTGCCGGGCTTGGTCAGGGCGGAGACGCTGACGTGATCGCCGCCGATCTCCCTGGCCAGGAACTCCATGGGGTAGAACGACGCCACCACCTTGAGCTTGCCCTCCGAATTTTTTCCGTCCGTCTCCGAGGAGCAGGCGGTGAGGGAGAGCAGCCCGAGGGCGGCGATCGCGGCGATCGCGCCGGTGGTTATTCGGGCGGATCGGGCGGATCGGGGAGAGGTCGGGCGTACGTTCATGACACTCATTTTCAACAAAAGTGGAAACGATTGTCAACTAGAGGCTCGCTCGGGGGGCCGGGTGAAGCCCAGGCCAGTGCCGATTTGATTAGGGGGGTGGCGCCGCCGGTAACCTGAAGCATTCGCTGTTCGTCGTCGCAATGAAGAGAGCACCGTGGCCGCCGACAAGATCGACACCATCGTCAGCCTGAGCAAGCGCCGTGGCTTTGTCTATCCGTGCAGTGAGATCTACGGCGGCCAGCGTGCCGCCTGGGATTACGGACCCCTCGGCGTGGAGCTCAAGGAGAACATCAAGCGCCAGTGGTGGCGCTCCATGGTCACCTCGCGCGACGACGTCGTCGGCCTCGACTCGTCGGTGATCCTGGCCCGTGAGGTGTGGGAGGCGTCCGGTCACGTCGCCACCTTCTCGGACCCGCTGACCGAGTGCACCTCCTGCCACAAGCGCTACCGCGCGGACCACCTGGAGGAGGCGTACGAGGCCAAGCACAACAAGCTGCCCGCGAACGGCCTCGCCGACCTCAACTGCCCGAACTGTGGCAACAAGGGCGCCTTCACCGAGCCCAAGCAGTTCTCCGGCCTGCTGGCCACGCACCTCGGCCCGACCCAGGACACCGGTTCGGTCACCTACCTGCGCCCCGAGACCGCGCAGGGCATCTTCACCAACTTCAGCCAGGTGCAGCTGACCTCGCGCAAGAAGCCGCCGTTCGGCATCGCCCAGACCGGCAAGTCCTTCCGCAACGAGATCACGCCGGGCAACTTCATCTTCCGCACCCGCGAGTTCGAGCAGATGGAGATGGAGTTCTTCGTCAAGCCGGGTGAGGACGAGGAGTGGCACGAGTACTGGATGGCGCAGCGCTGGAACTGGTACACCGGCCTCGGCATGCGCGAGGAGAACATGCGGTGGTACGAGCACGCCGCTGAGAAGCTCTCCCACTACTCGAAGCGCACCGTCGACATCGAGTACCGCTTCAACTTCGGCGGTTCGGAGTTCTCGGAGCTGGAGGGTGTGGCCAACCGCACCGACTTCGACCTCAAGGCGCACTCGAAGGGCTCCGGCCAGGACCTGTCGTACTTCGACCAGGAGGCCGGCGAGCGCTACTTCCCGTACGTCATCGAGCCGGCGGCCGGTCTCAACCGCGCCATGCTCGCCTTCATGCTCGACGCGTACAACGAGGACGAGGCGCCCAACGCCAAGGGCGTCATGGAGAAGCGCACCGTCATGCGCCTCGACCCGCGCCTCGCCCCGGTGAAGGTCGCGGTCCTGCCGCTGTCCCGCAACCCGCAGCTGTCCCCCAAGGCCAAGGGCCTCGCGACGGACCTGCGGAAGAACTGGAACATCGAGTTCGACGATGCCGGCGCCATCGGCCGCCGCTACCGCCGTCAGGACGAGATCGGTACCCCGTTCTGTGTGACCGTCGACTTCGACACCCTCGACGACAACGCCGTGACCGTGCGCGAGCGCGACACGATGAAGCAGGAGCGGGTGTCGCTCGACCAGATCGAGGCCTACCTGGGCGCGCGGCTGCTCGGCTGCTGAACCCCTGCCTGACGACCGAAGGCCCCGGCCCCGCTACGGCGGGGGCGGGGCCTTCGGGCTGTGTCAGGCCTGCCAGTCAGCGGTGTCGAGCTCGCAGTCGAAGGGGGCGGGGATCCGCACCTTGTCGCCGAACTTCACCTGGGTGTGGGTCCCGTAGCCCCGGTCGGACGGGGACGAATAGACGGTGACGGTGGTCTCCAGCATGTCCACGAGCACGTAGACGGGCACACCGGCCCTGCCGTACACCTCGACCTTGTCCCGACGGTCGAAGTCCGCCGTCGACCGGGAGGTGAACTCACCGACCAGGGACAGGGCCTCGCCCGGCAGATGAATGCTGTCGACGTCCGTCAGAGCCTCGTCGGAGACGTGGATGTCCGGTCCGAAACTCCTGGCGAAGCCCGGGAAGGTGAAGAGGCACGGAGCGCTGTCGATCTCGTGGCCGTCCGGCACATGCGGGCGGAGCTGGCGCATGAAACCGCGCATCATGCGTAGACAGGCGCCCTTGGACCACGGTGACACGACCACTCTCCCCCTGATGATCTCCGCCTTGTAGCCATCGGGGAGACCGGCGTCGATCTTCTCGAGAACGCGGCACAGCTCCTCGTAGCCCTCATCGGACTCCGAGGTGCGGCTTATCGTCCGAGGTGGTGTCTCGACCATGGTTGCCATGATGCTCCTACGGGCGTCGGTAAGCGTCCTGACACACAGCGTAGTGGCGCCGGCTGACAACACGGCCCGGCTTCCCGACAGCCGCCGAGGCCCGACGGCCGGCGCCGCGGGCGATCAGGTCCGCAACCCCCGCAGCACCAGCTCGCACACCGCGTCGAAGGCCGCGTCGATGCCCGGGCGGGACCAGTCGGCCGCGTAGGCCGGGTCGTGGAAGCGGTTGGTCGCGTCCCAGACCGCGCGGGCGGCCGTCGTCGGGTCGACGGGGCGGAACTCGCCCTGGCTTATGCCGTTTTCGACGATTCCCGCGAGCTGTTCGATCATCGTCTCGATGTGCCGGTCGACGACGCCGCTGTTCTCGCCGACGAGCACCATGTACGTCGCGAACAGCTCGGGGTCGCTGCCCGACTTGCGGCGCTTGGCGGCGAAGAGGGCGGTGAGCCACTCGCGCAGCCGGGGCCCCGCCGGGCCGGCCGCTTCGGCGACGGCGGACAGCTCCGCGTGCGACTGGTCGAGCCAGCGCTCGGTGACGGCCTCCCGCAGTGCGGCCTTGCTGCCGAAGTGGCGGTAGACGCTGCCGTGGCTGACGCCCAGCGCCCGGGCCACGTCGACCACGGTGGCCTTGGCCGGGCCGAAGCGGCGCAGCACGTCCTCGGTGGCCTCGAGGATGCGGTCGGGGGTCAGGGTCTCGGGCGGCATCGCGGGCAGTGCCTTTCGGTCGGGGCGGGGCGGCGGGACGCCCCCTGGTAGAGGACCGTACCCGGCGGTGCCTCGGAGGGCCGAGGAGGCCGGACTGCGTCGGTACGGCAAGCCACCAGGCTCCGCCGCGGTGGTTTCCGGTCGTCGCGGCGGAAGCGTGCGCCGCCGGGACGGCCGAAACCACCGGTCCGCTTGGCGGTGCCCGGCCGCCGCTGCCGACCGGGCTTGCCCGGGCAGGGGGTGTCGCCATCACGTGCCGATCCGGGGCGGCCTTCTCCCCGGGACCGGCCCGGAGGGCTCACCGCTCGCTGTCGAGGTGTGCCATCTGGTCCGTCGGGTAGCGGTCGCCCGCTGCGGCCCCCGCCGGGACGGCTCGCTCGATGGCGGCGAGGTCGTCGGCATCGAGGGTGACGTCCAGCGCGCCGAGGGCCTCGGTGAGGCGGTCGCGGCGGCGGGCGCCGACCAGGGGGACGATGTCCTCGCCCTGGGCGAGGACCCAGGCGATCGCCGTCTGCGCGACACTCGCGCCCTTCGACTCGGCGATCTTGCGAAGCGCCTCGACCAGGTCGAGGTTGTGCCGGAGGTTCTCGCCCTGGAAGCGCGGGCTCATGCCGCGGAAGTCGTTCGCGGCGAGCTGCCGGTCGGGCGTGAAGTGGCCGCTGATCAGGCCGCGCGAGAGCACGCCGTACGCGGTGACGCCGATGCCCAGCTCGCGGACGGTCGGCAGGATGCTCTCCTCGATGCCGCGCGAGATCAGCGAGTACTCGATCTGGAGATCGGCGATGGGGGCGACGGCGGCGGCCCGGCGGATCGTCTCGGCGTTGACCTCGGAGAGGCCGATGTGCCGGACGTGCCCGGCCTCGACCAGCTCGGCGATGGCGCCGACGGTCTCCTCGATCGGCACCTTCGGGTCGAGACGGGCGAGGCGGTAGACGTCGATGTGCCCGGTGCCCAGGCGCTGGAGGGAGTACGCGGCGAAGTTCTTGACCGCGTCGGGGCTGCCGTCGACGCCGGTGAAGCCGCCTTCGACCGTGCGCAGGGCGCCGAACTTGACGCTGGTCAGGGCCTTCTCGCGGGCCCCGGCGGGCGCGGTGCGCAGGGCTTCGTTGATGAGCAGTTCGTTGTGGCCCATGCCGTAGAAGTCGCCGGTGTCGATCAGGGTGACGCCGGCGTCCAGGGCGGCGTGGATCGTGGCGATCGACTCGGTGCGGTCGGCGTCGCCGTACAGGGCGGACATGCCCATCGCGCCGAGGCCGAGAGCGGATACCTGGGGGCCGGTGGTGCCGAGAGTGCGGTGCAGCACGGGGGACTCCTTCGGAGCGGTGAGGGGACGTCGGAGAGGGGGACCGACACCAGAAGAGTGGCACATGGAATGACAGATTTCAATATCTGTCATTCCATGTGCCATCGGAAGGTCCTCTGGGGGTGCCCCGAGCTCTCTCCGGCGACGCCGCTCACCCCACCGTGCGCGGCAGCCGCAGGCTCAGCAGCAGCGTCGCGGCCACCGCCGCCAACTGCGCCCCGAGCGTGATCGTCAGCGCGTCGCGCATCCCGACCGAGGGGGCCAGGGAGAGGAAGAGCGTGCCGAGCGTGGCCACGCCGAGCGCCATGAACGACTGCTGCGTGGTGATCATGACGCCGCCCCCGACGCCCGCCTGCGCCGCCGGCACCTCGCTCAGCACGGTCCGCAGCGTCAGCGGCAGCAGCACGCCCTGGCCGAGCCCCAGCACGGCGAGCCCCGGGGCCAGCCCCAGCGCGCCCAGTCCGTCCCAGCCCCAGTGGAAGGTCGCCACCAAGGCGATCAGCCCGGTCGCCTGGATCAGCGTCCCGGCCGTCACCGCCCGCCGCCCGTAGCGCGCACCCAGCCGGGGCCCGACCATCGAGCCGATCAGGAACGTCAGGCACAGCGGCACCAGCGCCACCCCCGCCGCGAGCGGCCCCAGCCGCAGCCCCTCCTGCAACGCCACCGCGACCACGAACATGAAGCCGCCCCAGCCGGTGGAGAACGGCACGAGGAGCGCCAGCCCGCTGCGCACCGAGTGGATCCGCAGCAGCGACGGCGGCACCAACGGCGTCCGCCCGGCCCGCTCCTCACGCCGCTCCACCACCACGAACGCCACGGCCGCGAAGGGGAACACCGCCAGCAGCACCCACGACCACACCGGCCACCCCGCCGAGCGGCCCTCCGTCAGCGGCAGCAGCAGGGACACCAGCGTCAGCGACAGCAGCGCCGTGCCGCGCCCGTCCACCCCCGTCGGGTGCTCCGAGCGGGTCTCGGGCACCGTGCGGGCCGTCAGCAGCAGCGCGAGCGCCGCGACCGGGGCGTTGACCAGGAAGATCGAGCGCCAGCCGGTGCCGAAGAGGTCGACGGAGACCAGCACTCCGCCCAGCACCTGGCCGACCGCGCTCGCGACCCCGGCCGTGCCGCTGTACATGCTGAGCGCCTTCGTGCGGCGGGCGCCGTGGGTGGTGGCCTGGATGGTCGCCAGCACCTGCGGCATCATCAGCGCGGACGCCGCGCCCTGCGCGACCCGCGCCGCGACCAGCGTCCAGGCGTCGGGCGCGAGCCCACACGCCACCGACGTCACACCGAAGGCAGCCGTGCCCCACAGGAACAGCCGCCGTCGGCCCACCATGTCGCCCAGCCGTCCGCCGAGCACCAGCAGCACCGCGTACGCGACGCCGTAGCCGCCGACCACCATCTCCAGCATGGCGGGGCCCGCGTGCAGATCGTGGTCGATGGTGGGCAGCGCGACGTTGACGATGAAGAAGTCCACCATCGGCAGCGCCGCGCCCATCAGCACGGTGAACAGCGCGAGCGGGCTCAGCGCGGCTCTGGTGGCGGGGACCGCGGGGGTCGTGGGGGCTATAGGGGCGGACAGGACGGGGTTCGCTATCGGGATTCGACTCACGGATACGACGATGACGGCTCACCAAGCCGGGTACCAGAGTGCCTTTATCCTGGTACAAGCAGTACCTGGCAACCGGCTGGGGCGTCCCGCACTCTTGGAGAATGACCACGATGGTGCAGGAGACGCCGGCAGTCACGGCAGCGATGCCGGCCACGACGGCCCCGACAGGTACGAAGGGCATGTCAGGCACGGCAGCCGTGTCAGCCCCGGTGGCCCCAGCGGTCACGGCAGCCCCGACCGCCCCAGCAGTCACGGCGGCTCCGGGGGCCACGTCAGCCATGACCGCCTCCGACGTCCGCCGCGGCGAACTCGCCGCCTTTCTGCGCAGCCGCCGTGAGCGCATCTCCCCGGAACAGGTCGGCCTCCCGCGCGGCCCTCGCCGACGCACCCCCGGCCTGCGCCGCGAGGAGGTGGCGCAGCTCGCCGCCGTCGGCGTCACCTGGTACACGTGGCTGGAGCAGGCCAGGGCCATCCAGGTGTCCGCGCAGGTCCTCGACTCCATCGCCCGCGCCCTGCTCTTCGACCCCGGTGAGCGCGCCCACCTCTTCGCCCTGGCGGGCACCGCCGATCCGTTGCCCGACACCGCGTGCGCGGGCGTCTCGCCGGCGCTCCGGCTGATCCTGGAGCGGCTGGACCCGTTCCCCGCCTGTGTGCAGAACGCGCGGTACGACATCCTCGCCTACAACCGCACCTACGCGACGCTGATGTGCGACCTCGACGCCCTGCCGCAGGAGGAGCGCAACTGCCTGTGGCTCACCTTCACCAACCCCGACTGGGCCGCGAGCGTCGTCGACCGGGAGGAGCAGATGCGGGCCATGGCCGGCAAGTTCCGGGCCGCCATGGCCGAGCACATCGCCGAACCCGCCTGGAAGTGCCTGCTCAAGAGGCTGCTCGACGCCTCGCCCGAGTTCCGGGAGATTTGGGCGCGACACGAGGTCGTCCAGCCCGTCGCCCACCGGACGAAGGCCTACCAGCAGGCGCGCGTGGGCCTGCTGCGCCTGGACCACAACGGTCTGTGGACCGGCCCCCACCCCGGCGCCCGCGTGGTGACCTTCACCCCCGCCGACGAGGAGACCCACGAGCGCCTGCGGCGACTGCACGCCCTGGCACTCGCCGAGGACTGAACCGAATGGGGGACAATGGACGGTCGACCCCCTCCGCACGAGCCCGAGGAAACCCGCTTTCATGACGCAGCTCCAGATCGGCCCGCACTCGGTGCAGCCGCCGGTGGTCCTGGCCCCGATGGCCGGCATCACCAACGCGCCCTTCCGCACGCTGTGCCGTGAGTTCTCCGGCGGCAAGGGGCTCTTCGTCAGCGAGATGATCACCACCCGGGCGCTCGTCGAGCGGGACGCCAAGACCATGCGGCTGATCCACTTCGACGGCACCGAGAAGCCGCGCTCGATCCAGCTCTACGGGGTCGACCCGGTCACCGTCGGCCGGGCCGTCCGCATGATCGTGGACGAGGACCTCGCCGACCACATCGACCTGAACTTCGGCTGCCCCGTCCCCAAGGTCACCCGCAAGGGCGGCGGCTCCGCGCTGCCGTTCAAGCGGAACCTGCTGCGCGCGATCCTGCGCGAGGCCGTCGGCAACGCGGGCGCGCTGCCCGTGACCATGAAGATGCGCAAGGGCATCGACGACGACCACATCACCTATCTCGACGCCGGCAGGATCGCCGTCGAGGAGGGCGTCACCGCCATCGCCCTGCACGGCCGCACGGCCGCCCAGCACTACGGCGGCACCGCCGACTGGGACGCCATCGCGCGGCTCAAGGAGACCGTCCCCGAGATCCCGGTGCTCGGAAACGGCGACATCTGGTCGGCTGACGACGCCGTGCGCATGATGCGCGAGACCGGCTGCGACGGCGTCGTGGTCGGGCGCGGCTGCCTCGGCCGCCCCTGGCTCTTCGGCGACCTGGTCAACGCCTTCGAGGACGGTGGGGCCGCCCCTGCCGCGCCCACCCTCAAGGAGGTCGCCCGGGTCATGCTGCGCCACGCGGAGCTGCTGGGCGAGTGGCTGGAGAGCGAGGAGCGCGGTGTCATCGACTTCCGCAAGCACGTCGCCTGGTACACCAAGGGCTTCTCGATCGGCTCGGACATGCGCCGGAAGCTCGCTATCACCTCATCTCTGGGCGAAATGGACGCTCTTCTGAGCGAGCTCGACCTGGACCAGCCGTGGCCGGTCGGCGCCGACGGTCCGCGCGGGCGGACCTCGGGGCGGAACCGGGTCGTCCTCCCGGACGGCTGGCTCAACGATCCCTACGACTGCGCGGCCGTGGGCGCCGACGCCGAACTCGACACGTCCGGCGGCTGAGGGCAGCGTGATTCTCGCCACCACTGATCGGGTGTCCGCTCAGATGAGCGGTTGAGGCGAGGGTCAATCTTCTGAGGGGTGGCACTGCGTGCCACCCCTCTTGCGTTCACTTTCCGACGGCGAATGGTCTGTTTTCTCGACACCCTGTGATGGCACAGATGATTTCCGTGAGGTTGAGTTCAAGCTTTGAAGTTGGCCCCCTTCGCCCTGCGTCAGGTGGATCACTTTCGATCTGTTGGCGGACGGGTGGTTACAGCCGTATGACGGCGGAGTGGACCTGCCCAGAAGCCTTCGATCTGGGTACGCTCCCCGCCGTCAGCACGTTTGAGCAGGCCCTCCCCCAACTGTGTACGGGGGGACCCCAGTGAGGAGTCGAGTCCCGTGCCGGAAACCACAGATCGCCAGAAGTTCGTCTACGACTTCACCGAGGGCAACAAGGACCTCAAGGACCTGCTCGGCGGGAAGGGCGCCAACCTCGCCGAGATGACCAACCTCGGTCTGCCGGTCCCCCCCGGCTTCACCATCACCACCGAGGCGTGCAAGGTCTACCTCGCCAGCGGCGCCGAGCCGCCGGAGATGCGGGACGAGGTATCCGCCCACCTCGACGCCCTCGAGGCGGGGATGGGCAAGAAGCTCGGCCAGGCCGACGACCCGCTGCTGGTCTCCGTCCGCTCCGGCGCGAAGTTCTCCATGCCCGGCATGATGGACACCGTCCTGAACATCGGCCTCTCCGACGCCTCCGTCGCCGGTCTCGCGGCCCAGGCGGGCAACGAGCGGTTCGCGTGGGACTCCTACCGCCGCCTCATCCAGATGTTCGGCAAGACCGTCCTCGGCGTCGACGGCGAGCTGTTCGAGGAGGCGCTGGAGGAGACCAAGCGCGCCAAGGGCGTCACGACCGACGTCGACCTCGACGCGGCGGACCTCCAGCGGCTGGTGGAGGAGTTCAAGGGCATCGTCTCCAAGGAGACCGGCCGGGACTTCCCGCAGGAGCCGCGCGAGCAGATGGACCTCGCCATAAGGGCCGTCTTCGAGTCGTGGAACACCGACCGCGCCAAGCTCTACCGCCGCCAGGAGCGCATCCCCGGCGACCTCGGCACGGCCGTCAACGTCTGCTCGATGGTCTTCGGCAACCTCGGCCCGGACTCCGGCACCGGCGTCGCCTTCACCCGCGACCCCGCCAGCGGCCACGCCGGCGTCTACGGCGACTACCTCCAGAACGCGCAGGGCGAGGACGTCGTCGCGGGCATCCGCAACACCGTGCCGCTCGCCGACCTGGAGCAGCTCGACAAGGCCTCGTACGACCAGCTGATGCAGATCATGCAGACGCTGGAGACGCACTACAAGGACCTGTGCGACATCGAGTTCACCATCGAGCGCGGCAAGCTGTGGATGCTCCAGACCCGCGTCGGCAAGCGCACCGCGGGCGCGGCCTTCCGCATCGCGACGCAGCTGGTGGACCAGGGCCTGATCGACGAGGCCGAGGCGCTCCAGCGCGTCTCCGGCGCGCAGCTCGCCCAGCTGATGTTCCCCCGCTTCGACGAGAAGGCCGCCACTGAGCTGCTGGGCCGGGGCATCGCCGCCTCGCCGGGCGCCGCGGTCGGCAAGGCCGTCTTCGACTCCTACACCGCGGTGAAGTGGTCGCGCTCCGGCGAGAAGGTCATCCTGATCCGCCGCGAGACCAACCCCGACGACCTCAACGGCATGATCGCCGCCGAGGGCATCCTGACCTCGCGCGGCGGCAAGACCTCGCACGCGGCCGTCGTCGCCCGCGGCATGGGCAAGACCTGTGTCTGCGGCGCCGAGGAGCTGGAGGTCGACACCAAGCGCCGCCGCATGACCGCCCCCGGTGGCGTGGTCATCGAGGAGGGCGACGTCGTCTCCATCGACGGTTCCTCCGGCAAGGTCTACCTGGGCGAGGTCCCGGTCGTGCCGTCCCCGGTGGTCGAGTACTTCGAGGGCCGCATGCACGCGGGCGCCGACGACGCCGACGAGCTGGTCCAGGCCGTGCACCGGATGATGGCCTACGCCGACCGGACGCGCCGCCTGCGGGTGCGCGCCAACGCGGACAACGCCGAGGACGCCGCCCGCGCCCGCCGCTTCGGCGCCCAGGGCATCGGCCTGTGCCGCACCGAGCACATGTTCCTCGGTGAGCGCCGCGAGATGGTCGAGCGGCTCATCCTGGCCGACACCGACGCCGACCGGGACGCCGCCCTCGACGCGCTGCTGCCGCTGCAGAAGGCCGACTTCGTCGAGCTGTTCGAGGCCATGGACGGCCTGCCGGTGACCGTGCGGCTGCTGGACCCGCCGCTGCACGAGTTCCTGCCGGACATCACCGAGCTGTCGGTGCGCGTCGCGCTCGCCGAGGCCCGCCAGGACGCCAACGAGAACGACCTGCGCCTGCTCCAGGCCGTGCACAAGCTGCACGAGCAGAACCCCATGCTGGGTCTGCGCGGTGTCCGCCTCGGCCTGGTCATCCCCGGTCTGTTCGCCATGCAGGTACGGGCGATCGCCGAGGCCGCGGCCCAGCGCATGAACGCCAAGGGCGACCCGCGCGCGGAGATCATGATCCCGCTGGTGGGCACCGTCCAGGAGCTGGAGATCGTCCGCGAGGAAGCAGACCAGGTCATCGCCGAGGTCGAGGCCGCCACCGGCACGAACCTCAAGCTGACCATCGGCACGATGATCGAGCTGCCGCGCGCCGCGCTGACGGCCGGCCAGATCGCCGAGGCCGCCGAGTTCTTCTCCTTCGGCACGAACGACCTCACCCAGACCGTGTGGGGCTTCTCGCGCGACGACGTCGAGGCCAGCTTCTTCACCGCGTACCTGGAGAAGGGCATCTTCGGGGTCAGCCCGTTCGAGACCATCGACCGCGACGGCGTGGGCTCGCTCGTCCGCGAGGCGGTGAAGGCCGGCCGGGCCACCCGGCCCGACCTCAAGCTCGGCGTCTGCGGCGAGCACGGCGGCGACCCGGAGTCGGTGCACTTCTTCCACGAGGTGGGCCTGGACTACGTTTCCTGCTCCCCGTTCCGCATCCCGGTGGCCCGCCTGGAGGCGGGCCGGGCCGCGGCGATCGGCGGGGGCAGCGACAGCCGCTGACGCGGCTGCGTGTCATCGAACGCCGGGCGGGCTGGAAATCCAGCCCGCCCGGCGTTCGATGACGCCGCGCGCAGCGCGGTCAGGGGGCCTGGGGCGAAGCCCCCCGGCAGCCGCGTGACCGGCAGGTGACAGGTGGGTTTCACCCGGCGCCAGGACAGGGCGAAGGGGCGGCGCCCGTGCGGGAGCGCCGCCCCTCTTTACTCCCCCACCGGGAGTTGTTGCCGCCCGCATCGGCTCGGGCGGCAACTCGCATACTCAGCGGCCGCTTTTTCGCTCGCCACCCCCCACGGGAACGAGCGGGTGCGGCCCTGAGTGCGTGAATAGCATTTCGCTTCTGCGATGTTCGCCGCGACTCCTTTCAACTGTGGCCAAAAGGGCGTGGTAACACCTCGTATCGGTGTGCATACTCAGTGAGCGGGGGGTGGTTGCGGATGTCTCATGTGGGGGTTTGGTGCTGCGTGTCCATTTCACTGGACTCGATCTGGCCCGGTTGCGCCTGGCCGGAGACCCGGACGCACTCTGGGAAACCGTATTGAGCTTGCACCGACTTCGGGACAAACAAGGCGAGTCGATCTTCGGGGATTGGCGCTCGGAAACCCGCACTCGGTTGAATGGTGAAACTCGGCTTCTCGCGCCGCTGGTACCCTCGCGCGGATATTTCCCCGACTTCCTGACCCCGCCCGAAGGCGTACTCGGGCTCGAGTCGGGGATGCAGGCGCTGCGGGCCACGCCCGCCGACCGGGTCCACCAGGAGCTGGGCCGGCTGGCCGGCGCGCGGACGCTGCCCGCTTGGATACGATCGCTCGCCGAGGGCGACGCCCGGGCGTTCGGCAAGCTGATCGGCGCGCTGCATGCCTATCACCAGGCGGCCATAGAGCCGTACTGGCCGCACATCCAGGCGCAGATCGAGGCCGACCGCGCGGTGCGCGGCCGGGCGCTGCTGGACGGCGGAGCCGACGCGCTGCTGTCCTCGTTGCCGCCGATGATGCGCTGGCGGGGGCCGGTGCTGGAGTGCGACTACCCCGTGGACCGGGATCTGCATCTGAACGGGCGGGGGTTACTCCTCCTGCCGTCGTTCTTCTGCCGACGCACCCCGGTGGCCTTTCAGAACCCCGAGCTCACCCCGGTGCTCGTCTACCCCGCCCGGCACATGTCGGAGTCCGCGCCCGCCGTCCCGCACGCCCCGCGCTCGCTGGGCAAGCTGGTCGGCCACACCCGCTCGGCGGTCCTCGGCTCGATAGGGGGCGGCTGCACGACGAGTGAACTGGCCCGGCGGGTCGGCGTGTCGGCGGCCTCGGCCAGCCAGCACGCCGGTGTGCTGCGCGAGGCCGGGCTGGTGCTCACCCTGCGCAACGGCAGCGCGGTGATGCACACGCTGACGCCACTGGGCGCGGCCCTGCTGCGCGGCGGCCACCGCGGCACCCAGCTGTGCCCCAGGGACCGGTCGACGAGGGTCCAGTCGTCGATCTCCGAGCGCTCGACCCCGGCCACGATGCTGCAGTCTCCCGGGGGATGACCCCCGGACCCCCAGCCGGGCCGGTCGGTGGCGCGGGTGTTCGGCGTAGGGTTCAGTCGTCGATCCCCGACCGCTCCACCCCCGCCACGATGTACCGCTGGAGCAGCAGGAAGACCAGCAGCAGCGGGACGATCGAGACGGCGGCCGCGACGAACAGTTCGTGGATGTTGACGACCTGCGCGGTCGTGAACGTGGACAGGGCGACCTGGACGGTCCACGCGTCGCGGTCCTGGCCGATGACCAGCGGCCACAGGAACGCGTTCCAGGCGCCGATGAAGACGATCGTGCCGACGGCGGCGAAGACCGGGCGGGAGTTGGGGACGACGACCCGCCAGTAGGTGCGCCAGTACCCGAGCCCGTCCACCTGCGCCGCGTCCTCCAGCTCCCGGGGGAAGCCCAGGAAGTACTGCCGGAAGACGAAGCACGCGAACGCGCTGAACAGCGTGGGGACGATCAGACCGCGCAGCGTGGAGACCCAGCCGAGCGAGGAGACGAGCACGAAGGTCGGTACGAACGTGACCGCCGCCGGGACCATCAGGGTGCCGAGGATCGCGTAGAAGACGGCGTTCGCGTGGCGGTAGGGGATGCGGGCCAGTCCGTAGCCGGCCAGGGAGGCGAGCAGCAGGGTGCCCACGGTCGTCGCCACCGCGATGAGCGTGGAGTTCAGCAGCGCGTGCGCCATCGGCACGTTCGGGTCGGCGAAGAGCTCGCGCACGTTCGACCAGCGCAGCTCTCCGGGGAAGAACGTCCACCCGGGCGCGGTGATCTCCTCCTCCGACGCCAGGCCGTTGCGCACGAGCAGATAGAAGGGGATCAGGAACAGCGCGGCCAGCGCGATCAGCAGCACCAGCCGCAGCGCCCGGCCGGCCCGTACCAGTGCGTCGTTCATCTACACCACCTTCTCGTCCCGGCCGCCGAGCCCGAACCAGCGCGCCTGCGCCACCGTCACCAGCGCGATGATCAGCGCGAGGATGACGGCCCCCGCGCTGCCGAGGCCGAGGTTCTGCCCCTGGCCGAGGGCGGTGTAGTAGAGGTAGACCAGCGGCGGCCGGGCATAGGGCGGGTAGCCGCGCGCGTCGGAGAGCAGGTTGTAGAACTCGTCGAACGCCTGGAAGGCGCCGATGACCAGCAGCAGCACCACCGCGACGGAGGTCGCGCGCAGCGCGGGGAAGGTGATGTACCGGAAGGTCTGCCACCCCGGCCGCGCCCCGTCCACGGCGGCGGCCTCGTACAGCTGGGGCGGGACGCGCTGGAGCCCGGCGAGGAAGAGCACCATGTAGAAGCCCGCCTGGAGCCAGAGCCGGACGGTGACGATGACCAGCCAGTACCAGGGCGGGTCGGTCGTCGACAGCCAGGCGATCTGGTCGGCGCCGAACCAGCCGAGGACGGTGTTGGCCAGTCCGAATCGCACCCCGTTGAAGATCGACAGCTTCCAGACCAGGGCCGCGACGACATACGAGCAGGCGGTCGGCAGGAAGAAGACCGACCGGAAGAACGCCTGGGCCAAGCGCAGCCGGTTGACCGCCAGCGCGAGGCCGAGTGACAGCGCGTAGGTGGCCGGGACGATGAAGGCGGTGAAGACCGTGAAGGTCAGCAGGGCGGAACGGAAGGACGGATCGCCCAGCATGGCCGTGTAGTTGTCCAGGCCGACGAAGTCCGTCGGGGAGACGGTGTTGTGGGCGTCGAAGAAGCTGAGGTAGACGCTCCAGGCCAGCGGTACGTACGTGAAGAGGACGAGCCCGGCCGCGAACGGGCCGACGAAAATCCAGAACCAGAGGGTACGGTTCCGCTGCCGCGCCGGGCGGGGGGTCGTGGGTGTCGCGGCACGGGGTGCCGTGCCGCGCTGTGCCGTTTCGGCCTTGCTCCGCGTCGCCATTCAGGACGTCTTCTTCACGCGTCGCAGCTCGGCCTCGGTCGTGCGGACGGCCGCCCTCAGCTCGCGGTCGGGGTCGGCGCCGTCCTTGATGATGCGGCTGAGAGCATCCTGATAGGCGGTTTGGCTCGCGACCGTCCACAGAAGGGGCTGCGCGTAGCCGTGATCGACGGTGAAGCGCACGATGTCGGCCGCTGCTCCCGAGCTCAGCTTGTCGGCCTTCTTCGCCAGGGAGATCCGGGCCGGGATGTGGAAGCCGTAGGAGAGCGCGAAGTCCTGCTGGAAGTCCGTGCGCTCCACCCACAGCCACTTCACGTACGCCTTGGCCGCCTCCTTGTGCCGGCTGTGGGCGCTGACCGCGCTGCCGTACGCGCCGACGGGCACGGCGGGCCGCCCGTTCGGGCCGTCGGAGGGGAAGGGCAACACCCCGAAGTCGTCCCCGAGCGCCTTCTTGATCTGTGGTAGCGCCCACAGCCCCGACCACTGCATAGCCGTCAGTCCTTGGACGAGGGCGGAGGGGTCGGACCAGTCGGCGGGGGCGCCCAGCAGCAGCGACTTGTCGGCGTAGAGCCGGCGGATCTTGCCGAGCGTACGGGCGGCGGCCGGGTCGTCGAAGCCGACCTTTCCGTCGGCGGTGACCAGGCTCAGGCCCGCCGCGTGCAGCGGGGTCCCGCCGAGAACGCCCGCGCCGCCGTCGTTGCCGAGGAAGAGCCCCTTGGTCCGGGCGTCGGTGAGCCTCTTCGCGGCGTCGACCAGCTCGTCCAGTGTCCGGGGCGGCTTCACCCCGGCCTTGTCCAGCAGGCTCTTGCGGTAATAGAGGACCTGGGTGTCGATGACCTGTGGGACCGCCCAGATCCGGCCGTCGTGGGTCTTGGGGGCGAGGGCCGCCGGGTGGAAGTCGTCCCGGACGCCCTTCACGAGGTCGGTGAGGTCGACGACCTGCCCGCCCCGGACCTGGTCCAGGGTCGGGCCGTTGACCTCGAAGACGTCGGGCCCCGAGTCGGTCAGCAGGGCGGCCGCGGTCTGCTGGTCGTAGTTTCCGGGCCGCCACTGCACCCGGACGTCCGCGTGTTCATACGCCTTCGCGTACCGCCGCACCGCCTGCTCGGTGCCCGCCTCGCCGTACTGGTGGTACCACTGGGACAGTTGGGACCGGGAACCGCTGTCGTCGCGCCCGGTGTTGGAGCCGCAGGCGGCGGCGAGACCGCCCGCCAGGGCGAGCCCACCGCCGGTTGTCAGGAGTCGTCTGCGGCTGATCGGCATGTCGCGTCCCCTCGCTGCGTTGACGTTGGCGTGTCACTGAGCGCCTGGATCGTACGGCTCAACGATCAACGATGGAGGGGGATTGCGACAGGGGGTGTTACGGCCTGTCCGACGGGTTTTCGGCTGCGGGCCGCCGGTGCCGCCTGCGGATGGGCTGGCTTGGGCTGGGCTCAGCCCCTTCCAGCCCGTCCGGCGTTTGAGGACACCGCCGCGCAGCGGTGGTGCGCCCCCGTGATCCGCCGGACAGACCCTAGCGCCGTGTTTCGGCCGTTTCGGCCGGTTCGCTGACTCGCGCCGCGCCGATCCGGAAGCGCAGCCGGCAGATCACCGCGTCGGTGTCCCGGCGCACCGCGTGCGCGACGACCGCGCCGCGCTGGTTCTGCAGCAGCCGCTGCCAGACGTGCGCGGGCTCGACCTCCGGGATGAGGACGGTGACGCGATTGTCCGGATGCCGGTCCGTGAGCTCGCGTACGTAGTCCACGATGGGGCGGCCCAAGGAGCGCGAGGGTGCGGGCAGTTCGACGAGGTCGACCCCGGGCCGCCACAGCTCCCAGTCGCGGCGCAGCGACTCCGCCGCCGCCCGCCCGCCCGGGTCGGCCTGGGTGACGGTCACCGCCACGACCTCGTCGCCGAGCGACACGGCGGCGGTCAGTGCCTTGCTGGTCAGCCGCGAAAGCGAGGAGACGGGCACGACGACCACGGAGTGGCAGCGGCGCGGCGCCTCGGGCACCCGGCCCAGCTCCAGACGCGCCCCGATCCGCCCGTACGCGCGGTGGACGGCCTCGAACACCAGGACAAGCAGCGGCAGCGCGACCACGATCAGCCACGCGCCCTCGGTGAACTTCGTCGCGGTGACGACGATGGCCGACACGCCCGTGAGCACCGCGCCGAAGCCGTTGAGGAGCGCCTTGCCCAGCCAGCCGGTGGAACGTTCTTGCCGCCAGTGCCGGACCATGCCGACCTGGCAGATCGTGAAGCCGACGAACACCCCGATCGCGAAGAGCGGCACCAGCGTGTTGACGTCACCGCCGGAGAAGACCAGCAGCAGCGCGGAGACGGCCGCGAGCGCGAGCACTCCGTGCCGGTGCACCTGCCGCTCGGCCTTGAGCCCGAACACGTGCGGCAGATAGTTGTCCCGGGCCAGCAGCCCCATCAGCACCGGCAGCCCGCCGAACGAGGTGTTCGCCGCCAGCGCCAGCAGCACGACGGTCGCGAACTGCACCACGTAGAACGCCCAGTTGTGGCCGAGCGAGGCGTCCGCGAGCTGCGCGAGGACGGTGACCCCCTCGACCGGCTGGAGGTGGAACCGGCCGATGAGGACCGACAGACCGATGAGCATGACGCCCAGCAACGCCCCGAGCGCGACCTCCGTGCGCTGCGCCCGCCGGGTGGCCGGGGCGCGGAAGGACGGCACGGCATTGGCCACGGCCTCGACACCGGTCAGCGCGGAACAACCGGCGGCGAACGCCTTCAGCAGGAGCAGCGCTCCGACGGTCGTGGCGTTGTCGGACAACACGGACGCGTGACCGGCGGCGGCCTCGGTACTGGCGGGCGCGTCCCGGAACAGCCCCACGACGACCACAGTCATGATCGAGCCGACAAAGACGGCGGTCGGAACGATGAAGGCCTTCGCCGAGTCCACGATGCCGCGCAGATTCACGGCAGTGACCAGCGCGAGGACGCCCAGGCAGATCCACAGCCGGTCGCCGTGGAGAGAGGGGACGGCGGAGGTGAGCGCTGCGACGCCCGCGGTGACGGACACCGCGACGTTCAGTACGTAGTCCAGCACCAGGGAAGCGGCGGTGAACAGACTGGTGCGCCGCCCCAGATGGCGCTTGGCCACGGCGTAGCTGCCGCCGCCGTCCGGGAAGGCCGCTATGACCTGCCGGTAGGAGGCGACGAGCACGGCCAGCAGCGCCGCGATCGCGAGCGTCACCGGCAGCGTGAAGCCGAGCCCGTGCGCGCCCGCGGCGGCGAGTACGAGGACGATCGCCTCGGGGCCGTACGCGACCGACGCCATCGCGTCCAGCGACAGAGCCGCCAGGCCCTGCATCGCGGTCAACCGGTGCCGGTCGTCCGCCGTCGGCTGGATGTCCGCCCCGGGCCGGGTGTCCGCCGCCGCGGGCCCGACGGCCCCGGTATCAGGCGGCTGCTCGCCGGTCCCGGCGGGCCGGTCGTGCTTGTTGGCCAGCATGGACATGAGTGGTCGTACCTCCGTGACGATGGTTCGCCGCATGGCGCGAGTCGCCGCTTGGCGCTCCGGAGGCTCAGGTTGCGCCCGTGATGCCAGGGAGGAGCCCGGCCTTGGCGGTGCCTTGGCGCGTTTTGGCGGTTTCTTCACGCGTTCTTGACGCCGGGGGAGGGGCGGTCGTCAGCGCGGCGTCAGGGTTGCCGGGGTCGGCGTCATGGCCGCGTCAACACCGCACGTACGGCGGGCGCGCCGGTTCTAGCGTCAGGACTATGGGACGCCGACAGACATTACGGTCACGGTCGCGGGTGCACGGTTTGCTGACGCATGGCCGTTCGCCGGAGTACGGACGGGGCTCGCTCCCGCGTCCCACGGCGGGCGGGGTCCTCGCCTGGGACCGAGGCTGGCGGCGCGAGGCCCGGGCCGCCTGGCTGTGCGGCTTGGCGCTCGCCGGCGTCCTCACCGCCATCGACCTCGGCCGGGGCGGGCTCGACTGGCCGCGCGGCTGCTGCTGGGCGGCGCTCGGCGCCACGTTCGTCCTCGTCCTGTACCCGGCCCGGATCACCGCCGGTGACGGCTGGCTGGCCTCGCGCGGCCTGCTGCGCGAGCGGCGCGTACGGACGGACCTGCTCACCCGGGTCCGGCGGGAGGACGGCATGGCACCACGCCTGGTCCTGCGGGACATCACGGGCGGCCGCGTCGAACTCGACCCCCAGGTCCTCGCCGACAACCCGCTGCTCTGGCACCACCTGGACGCCGGGGCCCGCCTCGCCCGCGAACGCGGCGTGCTGCTGGAGGGGGCGGGGGTGCTGACCGCGCTGGCGGAGCGGATCGACGGGGAGGGGGCGCGGAGGCTGTTGAGCTCAGCCGAAATCAGCCTGTCCGGCGATTGAGGACACCACCGCGCAGCGGAGGTGCACACCACCGCGACCCGCAGAGCAAAGCAAGCACCCGCGAAGATCCGCCGGACAGGCTACCCGTACCGCACGCCGGTCAGCCGCTCCGAGGCCGCCCACAAACCCGCGCTCGCCTTGTCGCTCAGCGTCCACTTCGCGCGGGCGGAGCGCGCGGGGGCGCCGCGCCAGAGCTGCACGCGGGGGCCGAAGAATTCGTCCTGGCGGACGTCCGGCGCGGTGGCCGCGTAGAGCGAGGGGAGTGCGCCTTCCTCGGCGCTCTGCGCGAGGAAGCGGTTGAGGAGCTCGGCGCCGCGTTCCGCCCAGGCGCGTTCCTCCATCCGGGCCCCCGTGGTCTGGAGGTTGGTCGCCGCGTACCCGGGGTGCGCGGCGACGGCCATGACCCGCGACCCCTCGGCGGTCAGCCGACGCGCCAGCTCGTGGGTGAAGAGGAGGTTGGCGCTCTTGGAACGCCCGTACTGGATCCAGCGACGGTAGCGGTGGTCCATGTTGAGGTCGCGCGGGTCGACCGTGCTCAGGAAATGCAGCCCGCTGGAGACGGTGACCACCCGCGCCCCGTGCCCGGCCTCCCGCAGCCGGGGGAGCAGCAGCCCGGTCAGCGCGAAGTGGCCGAGATGGTTCGTACCGAACTGCATCTCGAAGCCGTCGACCGTGCGGCGCTGCGGCAGCGCCATCACACCCGCGTTGTTGATCAGCAGGTCCAGCCGGTCGTCCGTGAGGTCCGCCGCGAAGGCCCGCACGGACGCGAGGTCCGCGAGGTCCAGCGGCGCGAACACCACGTCCGCGCCGGGCGCCTCCGCCCGTACCTGCTCCTCCGCCGCCTTGCCGCGCGTCGCGTCGCGGCAGGCCAGCACCACCCGCGCGCCGCGCCGGGCCAGCTCCCGGGCGGTGATGTAGCCGATGCCGCTGTTGGCACCGGTCACCACGGCGGTACGGCCGCTCTGGTCGGGGATGTCGTGCGCGGTCCAGCCAGTCACGTCTGCTGTGCTCCTCTGCTCGGCGACCCGGGCGGCTGTCCGCAACCGGTCGCTACGCGTCAGTAGCTTGCGTTCGTCCCAGCGTAGGCGAGGAAGGGGGCGCGCGGGCAGCCCGGGTGCCTATCAATGCGCCGTCCGCGCCCTGTTGGGCCGAACGGGTGCGCCGACGGGGCATGGCTGACGCTCACCGGCGTGTGCGGGCGTGGGCCCCCGTTGCCCGTACGATCGCGCCGGTGAGCCCCGACATATCGCTGACCACGCTGCTCCTGCTCTGCCTGGCCGCCGCCGCGGCCGGGTGGATCGACGCCGTCGTCGGCGGGGGCGGCCTCCTCCAACTCCCGGCGCTGCTGGTCGGCCTGCCGCACCTGCCGCCCGCGCACATCCTCGGCACGAACAAGGCCGTCGCCATCTGCGGCACCACCGCCGCCGCCGTCGCCTACACCCGCCGCGACCCCATGACGCTGCGCTCGGGCCTGCGCATCGGCGCCGCCGCCCTCGTCGGCTCCTTGGCGGGCGCCTTCTTCGCCTCCGGCATCAACAGCGCGGTCCTCCGCCCCCTGATCATGGTCGTCCTGCTCGCCGTCCTCGCCTTCGTCCTCCTCCGCCCCACCTTCGGCACGACGGCGCCCTCGCCCGGCCCGGTCACCCGCCGCCGCGTCCTGACCGCGATCGCCGTGGCGGGCCTGGGCATCGGCTTCTACGACGGCCTCATCGGCCCCGGGACAGGCACGTTCCTCGTCATCGCCCTGGCCGCGATACTCCACATGGACCTGGTGACGGCCTCCGGCACGTCCAAGGTCATCAACGTCTGCACGAACGTGGGCGCGTTGGTGACCTTCTCCCTCCAGGGCGCCGTGCTGTGGCAGGTCGCGGCCCCCATGGCGGTCTTCAACCTCGCGGGCGGCGCGACGGGCGCGCGGATGGCACTGAAGCGGGGGAGCGGGTTCGTGCGCGGGGTGCTGGTCGTGGTGGTGGTGTCACTGGTGTGCAAGCTGGCGTTTGACCAGTGGGGCTGGTGAGACGTTCCGTCATAGGGCTGCACAGGGGCCCGAGATGGGCGATATTTAGCTGCTCATACAGTTAGCGCTGCTTTGCAGGGCTCAATCTGCCGGTTCCTGACCGGTTCATGAACAGAGGTTGCCTAGATGAAGTTGTCAAGAATCACCGCGGTCATGGCCGCCGCCTCCATAGCCCCGGCCGTCTTCCTCGCCACCCCGGCGGTGGCCGACGGCACGGACGCGAAGCCGCCGGTGACGACGACGCAGGGGCAGGTGCCTGTGCCGGCTCCGGCGGGTGGGGCGAAGGCTCCCGCCGATGAGGAGAAGAAGGCTCCCGTCATCACGTCCAAGGACTTCCCCAAGGAGCTCACAGCGGGAGGCGAGTGGACGGCATTCTCGTTCGTCGTCGACAACCAAAACGGTGAACAAGTCAAGAACTTCACCTTGAGCTTCAACCTTTTCGGCCGGGAACAGGGGAATGGCGGGAAGATCGACCCGACGGACGAACGCGCCGCGCAGCTGGCGTACCGGACGGACGCCTCCACGTCGTCCTGGCAGTCGATGGTCACAGTCGTCAGCCCCGAGAAGGTGTGCGGAGAGGTAAAGATCGGTGACATCGCCAAGGGGGGCAAGCTCACCGTCGACCTGCACGTACTCCTGCCCAAGTCCTTCCCGGTAGGCCCGGCGGCCGCGAACGTGACAGCAACCATGGCAGCAAAGGAGGTTCTGACTCCGAAGCTGGGCGCGGTCACCGTCGTCGCCAAGGACGGCGGCAAGACACCCACCGAGAGCACGAGCCCCACGGCCAAGTCGACCGCCACTGGCGGGACCGACACCAAGCAGCCCACCGGCAAGGCCACCACCCCGAGCGTATCGGCCACGCCGACCACGACCACGACCGCCACCGCGACGCCCACGGTCACTGCCACACCGTCCGCGACCGCGTCGTCGACCTGGGCAGCCGCAGGCACCACGACCACCGGCAGCACCGGCGAACTCGCCAAGACGGGCGCCGACTCCACCACCCCGTGGGCCGTCGCCGGCAGCGCGGCGGCACTCGCGCTGGGCGCGAGCCTGGTCGTAGCGGCCCGCCGCCGCCGGGGCTCGCACGAGGCCTGACGCGGCAGTCGACCGCAGAACGATGAACGAGGCCCGGACCTGACGGTCCGGGCCTCTCGCGTTGTCTTGGTGCTTGTCGGCTTTGCCGACGGTTCTATCGCGCCACTGAGGTTATGCAAGGGAGTCTGCCTCCCCGGGGCCACCGGAAGGTAGACCCCAGGGAGTTTTCTTTAACGCGAGGCCTTCGATGCCGCAGCGTGCAGACACCTAGACGACACGTCAACGCCTGTCAGAAATTGGCATGCGCGTTATACCATGCCTGCTCGAATTCTCCTCGGCTAATCAATTCCGCTCTCAACTCTGGCTGGCTGGAGATTTCCTCAAGGGGTGGAAAGGGAATCTCTGAAAGTCCTGCACTACCGTCCTCGTGGCCCTGGTCAGCCCATTCGGATCGCCCATCCCGATAGATTTGGACTTTGCGGGTCTCGTAACCATCCTCGCCGAGCTCGCTGAGGAAGAGGATCGGGTCGTCAGGGATGATGTGGCCCCATGCGACCTTGACGTATTTCACTGCTAGTTCCTTCCAGGGTTCCGAATGCGACCAGACACGTCGAGTGGCCTATTGTTTGGTATGACGAAGACCCCCGGTCTTCCCTGGACCACCTCTAGCCCCCTGACGTCTATTTCGATGTAGTGCGTGTACTTGCGCCCAGCCCGCGGTACGCGCAAGAACGCTGCGGAGACTTGCCCGTCAGTCTTCGATCCGGGCTTGGTGTCGGGGGGGCCACAGCACTGGAAATAATGTCCGCCCAAGTGTTCGCCGGTATCAGCCCATCGAATCAGGATGCGCGAAATTTCCGCAGGTGTTGGAAACGTTGCGCTTCACATGGTTCCGTCGGACTATGTGATGTGGGCGTCTATGTTCTCCACCGTCTCTGCGCCCGGTCGTCGGCGCCGAGCAGGAAACAGGCCTTGAGGTGAGTCGTTCTGACCACGTGATAAATGCTACTCTCCGTGAGGTTCTTCACCTTTCATAACCTTATGCTCTTTGCCCTTGTCGGCCTTGCCTGCGATTTGTGTTTTGCCGCCGAGGTTCCCGGAAGCCGCCGCGCCGTCCGCGAGTGTGACGACGGGCGCGGGTTCCTGCGCCGAATGACTCGGGGCACTGTCGCGTGATCAGCCTGCGGCAGCAGCGCCGCCAACCATGCATTCTCGGCACAGCTCTTACTCCCCACAGGTCCCAACTCACCGCTAACGGCGTCCCGTGGCCACCGTTCCAGTGCGGGAAGTAGGAACCACCTGGCCGCCACGACCCTCGGTCGGGTGGTTTGGGACGCAGCTTTCGCTGAACCGTCGAACCGGCCGGAAGAATAGGCCTGTTGTTGCCGTCGGGAGGGACATTCGGATGGGAACGAAGTGGTCTGCGGCTCCATCGTGCGTGGGGCTGGCCTTGGTGGCCGTCATGGCGTCAGCGGCAGCGCCCGCGGCCGCTGACGGCCAGATGTCGCTTCTGCCGGCCAAGCGCATCGTGCTCACGAACGCGGACAGCGGCCGGTCCGTGTCCGCGAGCACGGGTGATGACATCGAGGTCCGCCTCACCCATTACCGGGAACGGGGGCTCAACTCCAGCTGGGCCGTGCCGCAGTCCAGCGAGCCCACGGTGCTTCGACGGACCTCGGGCGGTAGCACGCCGGCCGGCGATGCGACAGTGACCTTCCACGGGGAAAAGGCCGGCAGGGTCACCCTCAGTGCGCCTCGCCGTTGCCGCCCCGATCCGGGCAGTATCTGTCCCTTGGTCATCTCGCCTTGGCGCGTCACGGTGACCGTGAAGTGAACCGGCCTCACGCGACCCGCCGGGAGCCTTAGAAGAGAGCGTCAGCGAGGCGGTCGACCTGGTCGATGTCCGAGGACCAGCAGTAGAGGATGACCTCGTCGGCGCCGATGCCCGCAAAGGCCGCGGCCGCGTCGCGGATCTCCTGCGGTGTCGTGAGAAGACCGTTGGCCACATGGTCCGCGCGACCGGTGAAGTCGTAGTAGCTGCGGATGGTACGCCGGGCCTGCTCCACCGTGCTCTGCGGGCCAAGGGCGACGTTCACCTGGGCTACCAGGCGCGGGCTGCCAGGGCGGTCGTACTTTTCCCAGACCGCCTCGACGCTGCGGAACAGATCGGCCATGAACTGCGGTGGCAGCGCGGCACCGAGGAAGCCGTCCCCGAAGCGGCCGACCCGCTCGATCGCGGCCGGAGAGAAGCCCCCGAACAGTACTTCCGGGCCGCCAGGTGTCGAGGGCACAGGACCGATGGGCCCGACACCTTCGCCGTACGGCTCGCCGGTCCAGGTCCGACGCAGTAGGGGCATCTGCTCGTCGAGGCGGCGGCCCCGACGGCGGATGTCGATGCCTGCGGCCAGGCAGTCGTCCTCGCGACCGCCGACGCCGATGCCGAGCGTGAAGCGGCCGCCCGACAAGCGGTCGAGGGTCGCTGTCTGCTTCGCGAGGATCGCGGTGTTGTGGACGGGCGCGAGCAGCACCTCGGTCTGGAGGCGGATGCGGGACGTGGCACCGGCGAGGGTCGCAAGGGTGATGAGGGGCTCGGGGTTGTCGAAGACAAGCCGGTCCAGCAGGCCGAGCGTGCTGAACGGGCCGGCGTCGGCACGTTGCGCCCAGCTCAACAGCAATGCGGGGTCGTCAATGGGAAGGCCAAGGCCGATGTTCATGGGAAGGATCCTCCGGAGGGCATGCCGAATCAGGTGCCGCCCCTCCGTGGCTCCGCGCATGTGCGCGGGCTCGCTCCCGTTCTGCGACGTGGTTCCAGAGAGCGTGATCTTTAGAGTGCGGTCACCGTAACGCGGTCAGCCCGGCGTGAGCAACGCCTTTTCTGGCACGCGCCCCTGGGCACTGGTCGTTGGCCGAACGACCGAGACCTCCCTTACGTGGGCGGGACGGGCGGTTATCCGTCCCGTGTATCGCCGACGCTCCGCCGCGCGGCGGAGTGGGGCCCGCCTCTGGTGTGATGTGTGGGTGTCGGCACGGACGGCATCGTGGTGGGAGGTGATCAGCACGTCGCTGGCGCCGCTCATCCAGGAGGAAGCAATGTCCCGTGTTCGCCGTCCCTTTGGTTCCGCCGCCGCCCTTGCCGTGTGCGCGGCCGCCGTGCTGACCTCGGGTGCGAGCGGCCCGGCCGCAGCGGCCGGGAGCGACACCCGGGCCGCCGCCCGGCAGACACCGGACGAGCCCTCGCTCACCGGGTCCGCCAAGCTCAAGCGCAAGCCGGGTGACGACGTGCACTTCTCCTTCAACGCTCACGGCTTCGCCGAGAAGGCGCGCGGCACGTTCTACGTCAGCCACCACATGGGCAAGGACTGGGGCGGCTATTTCAAGGGCCGTATCGACTGTCTGATCACCGGTGGGCCGGTCGCCGTGGCCACGGGCGTCGTGACCGAGTCGCACTTCGAGGCCGCTCCCGGTCTGCCGCAGGTGGGGGATCTAAAGGGCAAACGGTTCGGCTTCACCGTGCTGGACGACGGCAAGAAGGATCGGCTGGGTTATAGCTGGGCGCTCGACGGGCTGCCGGAGAAGAGTGTCGGCCCCTGCCAGGGCAGCGCCCCCTTCGAAACCCTGGAGAAGGGCAACTTCAAGGTCCACCACTGGATGCCGTCACGAGAAGCCGCCAAGGCGACGAAGACGAAGGGCTGATCGTCGCCGATCGCAAGGGGGGAACAGTGGGGCCCGGCCGGAACACGGCCGGGCCCCACTGTGTGGGCCCGGGCGGCCGCGCCGTGCCGCGCCGTGCCAAAACCACACCGTCTACCCCGCCACTCGAGCAATGCGCCCGCATTTGGGCCGAGTTGCGGTCTGGACCAGGATGCCGTTCGGCAGCTACCCACTGGAAGATCTGCGGGTGGAAGCCGTATTTCGGCTCGAGTTTCCATCTGCTCCGGGTCGACGGCAGACTTTCCGAGAAGATCTCCGCCCTTGAACGATGCACTACCCAGGCGGAGTTGGCCTCTTCATGACCCACACCCGTCCGGGCCCCTCTGCGAGATCGTCCGCCGCTGCCAGCATGTGGCGGCACAGGCGGACGGGACGATCGCGTTCCGCCTCTTGAAGAAACGTTCCTGCTGCGGGCTCCGCCCGTGGTGGGCAGACGAGAGGAGAGACCGTGCAACGTCTCACCCGACGCGACATGGTTCGACGGTCCCTGCTGGTGGCGGCCGGTACCGCGCTCGCCGGTCAGACCGCCGTCGCCACTGCGAATGCCTCGTCCCAGACCCTGAATGCCCCGCGCGCCGCCGACGTGCCGGCTGCATTCGACGAGACGTATCTCGGCCGGCACATCAAAGGCTGGCCCGCCGAGGACGGTCATGGCGGCCATTCCGGTCATGGCGGAGCCGACAGTCACGGCCTCGTCGAGTTCGTCGTCCGCATCGACAACGACGATCTGCACGTGATGCAGAACGCCGACGGCACCTGGATCAGCGTGATCGACCACTACGAGACGCACCCCACGCCCCGCGACGTGGCCCGCGCCGCCGTACGGGACCTCAACGGAGCATCACTCGTGCCCCTCGCCGTCTGACATCGCGCTCGGCACCCCTCACCGAAAGGATCCGTCGCCATGGCAGACCGCAAGAATCAGGCAGACCTGTCGGCCACCGAGAAGCGGAATTTCATCGACGCCGTCCTCGCACTCAAGCGCCAGGGCCGCTACGACGAGTTCATCACCACGCACAACGCCTTCATCATGAGTGACACCGACGACGGCGAGCGAACGGGACACCGTTCACCGTCGTTCCTGCCCTGGCATCGCCGGTTCCTGATCCAGTTCGAGCGGGCGCTCCAGGCCGTCAATCCCTCCGTCATGCTGCCCTACTGGGACTGGACGGTGGACCGTTCGCCCAGCAGCTCGCTGTGGGCGGACACGTTCCTCGGCGGTGACGGTCGCAGCGGAGACGGGCGGGTCACCTCCGGTGCGTTCGCCTTCGGAGGCGGTAATTGGCCCATGAACATACGGGTCGACGGCAGGACCTTCTTACGGCGGGCGCTCGGCGTCGGCACCCGCGAACTCCCCACCCGGGCCGAGGTGGACGCCGTGCTGGCCATGCCCACGTATGACGCCGCCCCTTGGAACAGCAGGTCCGAGGGATTCCGCAACCACGTCGAGGGATGGCGCGGCCCCAACCTGCACAACCGGGTCCACGTCTGGGTCGGCGGTCAGATGACCAGCGGGGCCTCACCGAACGATCCGGTCTTCTGGCTGCATCACTGTTTCATCGACAAGCTGTGGGCCGACTGGCAGAGGCTGCACCCCTCCTCCGGCTACGTGCCCGTCTCGGCCCCGCGCAATGTGATCGGCCTCCGCGACACGATGAAGCCCTGGAACGACGTCACGCCGGAAGACATGCTCGACCACACGAAGTTCTATACCTACCGCTGACCAGGCGGGGGCTTGGCGGGCTGAGAGGAAGTCGGTATGAGCGTGGTGAAGGCTGTCGAGGTCCCGCAATCCCTGGCGTCGTCGTACGCCAGAGGCTTCGGCGAGCAGGGGACGGCCTGGATCACCGCGCTGCCGGCTCTCGCCGCAGAATTCCTGGACCGCTGGGAGCTGAAACGGGACGGCGTGGCCGGAGCGGGGGAAGCCTCGCTGGTGTTGCCGGTGTCGGGCAAGGACGGCACGCGCGCGGTCCTCAGGCTCCAGATGCCCAGGGAGGAGACAACCGCCGCGCTCATCGGGCTGCGCACCTGGAACGGTGAGGGGATCGTACGACTGCTCGACCACGATCCCGACAGCGGCACCATGCTCCTGGAGCGGCTGGACGGTGCCCGCACGCTGGAATCGGTCGAGGACGACGATGCTGCGATGGGCATCCTGGCCGGGCTTCTGGCCCGGCTGGTCCGCGTCCCCGCGCCGCAGGGGCTGCGCAGCCTCAAAGTCATCGCCAACGAGATGCTGGAACAGGTTCCGCAAGCGGTCACGGCGCTGGCCGACCCGGCAGAACGGCAGCTCCTACGCGGCTGGGCGTCAGCGGTGGCCGAGCTGATCGACGAACCCGGCGACCGGCTACTGCACTGGGACCTGCACTACGACAACGTGCTCGCCGCGTCGCGCGAGCCGTGGCTCGCCATCGACCCCGAGCCGCTCGCCGGGGATCCCGGCTTCGACCTGTGGCCCGCGCTCGACAGCCGGTGGGACGACGTCGTCGCGAAGGGCGACACTCCGCGCATCGTGGGGCGCCGCTTCGACCTGCTCACCGAGGCCCTCGGCCTGGACCGCGCACGGGCGACCGGTTGGACGCTGGGGCGGCTGCTGCAGAACTCCCTATGGGACATCAGCGACGGTGAGACCGCGCTCGCCCCGTCGTCCGTCGCTATCGGGGAAGCGCTGCTGAAGCGGTGACCCCTTAGCGAAGACGGAGGAGCCGGTTCAGAACGGGCCCTTCTCCAGCTTGACGGGCTGGAAGGGGTTCCCCGGGCCGTGAAGCTCGCTCTGGACGGGGTCCGCCACGTCGGCATCTTTCTTCGGCGTGACAACGGACTCGTAGCGTTGCGCCTGGCCGGCCACCCTCATCTTGGCCCCACCGCCCAGCTTTACGGGGTACCACCCGTCACTCGTTCCGCTGGTGACGTTGACCTCGACCCCGAATTCACAGTCTTTGTTTCCCGTGAAGAAGTAGAGGTCGAAGGAGCGGGCATCGGCCTGCTTCCCGCCGTCGAGGTAGATGCCCTTCGAGAAGGCGTTTCCCTTGGCCCGCCAGACTTCCGCCTTCGCGGCCGGGTCGGAGTCGACCCTCCCCTCGCTTTGTCTCGGCCGGGGGACGGGCTCCGTGAGATCGAAGGCGATCTCCGTGGGCGGGATTTCCTCCCCGCCGTCCCCGATCGGCGGCGGAACGACGGCGGTGCCCGCGTACCGTGTCGGCTGGCACTTAAGACCGGAGAGCCGCATGTTCTGGACCACGACGGTTCCCTCGTGGAGCGGTGACAGGGTGACCCTGGTCGCGGCCATGCCGACGGGAGCGACGCGGTTCTTTTCAAACCATGTCGAGTACGCCTGCGTGCCGTAGAGGGCTGATTTTCCTTCCCTCAGATCGGTGGTCCGATCGGGGAAGGCGAAACGTGAACCGTAGAAGGCAGGGGCCCCCGCCACGCTCGCGATCGGCGGGCCCGCCTCCTTCTTCTTGTCCTCTTCCACCTCCCCCTTCTCCCGGTCTTCCGCTTCCCGCGCGATCTTCACTGAGTCCTCGCCGGACTTGGTGCTGCGGTCCTGGTACCAGAGGCCGAGAATCACTCCGGGCACCCCGACCAAGGCGCTTAAGCCGCCGATCACGGCCATGACCTTGACCGTCTTCTTCCAACGCGGGGTTTCCTGGTCCGGTCCGCCGGTCGGCTCCGCCGAAGGTGGAGGTTCGGTCATCGTTTCCCCCGGTTCTTCCGCTACCTGAGGCCGATGTTCTAGCAGAAGGTGTGAGGCCCATCAACTCAGCGCAAGATCAGCTGCGTTGATCACCGACTCCGGGTGTCCGAAATCGCGTCGCCCTTAAGGGTGGCGCCCTGTTCGAGGCCTACTCCAGTCCTCCCGAGGAGGTGACGGTGAAGGCTCGGCCTCGCACCGCGATGTCCGACGTACTGTCCTCGTCCGCCCACGCGATGAAGACCGATTCGCCTTCCTCCCCGAAGGCCGCCGCGGCGCAGACATGGAAGCGATTACCGGTCGTCGCCCCACTGACCTGCACTTTATCGCTGAGGGAAAGTGCGGTGTCGGAACACATCTTCGCCATGACGGTGGGGACGGTGGAGAAGGTGGTCGCGCTCTTCTCCACCCAGGCGAGCAGGAAGCGCCCACCCGGCAACGATGCGAGGGCCGGGCTCGAACGGTTGAAGTCCATCGGCTGGCCCGCGGTCACGCTGGTGATCTCGCTGCCGTCTCCGTTCGGGTCGTAGACGCTGACTTCCACGGTGGTCTGATCGACACCGAGATCGCTGGGGCCGATGCTGTCGACGTGCGCGACGACGAACCGTCCGTTGTCGAGCAGGGTTATCGCGTTGTCACCCCTGAACCCGGATGCGTTCGGCTGGATCTCGCCTCCTTGAGGAGTTCCTTCGAAGTCGAAGACCCTGAACGTGAGGCGGCCGCCTCCAACCGCCGAAGGGTCGGACGTCCAAGCGATGACGTAATTCCCGCCCGTCAGGACCGTCACGGCCGGGTTCTCATGGAACCCCGCAGTGGTATTGACCGTGAACTCCGAGCCGGCCTTTGCGCCCTCGGAATTGAAACGCTGGGCACGGATGCGCTGGTCCGAGCCGGCACCCGCCCAGGTGACGAGGCAGCCGCCGTCGACCATGTTCGTGACGGACGGTCGGGTCTTCGTGTCGATGTCACTGCCATTGACCTGTATTTCGGCCCCCGACGGTTGCCCGTCGACGAGTCGTCGCAGCTTGAGCCGGGGGCCGGGAGGGGGGTTGAACGCCTCTTCCCTCCACACCGCGAATGAGGAGAATCCCGCGGGTTCAAATGTCGGCCACTGCCGGTTGGTGTTGCCACCGGGCGGCGTCGACTCGTTGACCTGGAACTGTTCGCCGAGCTTGGCCCCCGTGTGTCCCAGGTTCTGGCCCTTGACGCAGGCGTCACTCCCGTCCGCCCACATGGCCACGAACTGCGTTCCACGCACTGAGTCGACGGACGGTTGGAACTGGATCCCACTGGTGGTCGTACTGACCAGAATCTCGCCCATGGCCGTGCTCCGTTCGTCTCTTCGCTTCCCCTGACGGCTGCGAGACCGGAGCGGACCGCGGACCGCTATAGCAAGCCTGACACGTCTCCGCCGCGGGTGCATCCTGCGGCTTCGGGTGTTCGGGCCGCCCTGGCCGCCGACGCGGCGCTCATCGGTTGAACGTGCCGTTCAGCAGAGCTGTGCGGAAGGTGCCCCAGGAGGCTGGGGCGAGCCGGATGATCGACCCTCCGGGCACCTTGGAGTCGCGTATCGCCACGACGTCGGGGACGTTGGTGGCTATCTCTACGCACTCGGCTTCGTCATTGCTGAAGCTCGACTTACGGAACTGGAATATTGGCAGCACTTACAGTTCCTCTGACAAGGAGCTGATGAATGAACGGGTTTCGGCCGGGCTCAAGGCTTGCGCGGCGACGTCGACGAAGAGGGCGGAGTGCTGCGCTGCTTCCTCGCCGCCCTCGGCCCACCGCTGGGTCAGCGGTACCTCCATGAACACCACATCCATGGCCCCGGGGTCGGCGAACGAGACGACGTTGAATGCGGCGCCCAGGGCTCGGTGGGCACCTGCACGGAACGGCAGCACTTGGAGGGTGATATTCGGCTTTCTCGAGACATCGACCAAGTAGTTCAACTGGTCTCCCATCACGTCGGCCCCGCCTACAAGGCACCGTAGCGCGGCTTCGTGCACGACGGCCCAGAGGGCGAGCGGGGGACAGTCGTCCAACCGTCGTTGACGTTCCAACCGTGCAGCCACGAACTGCTCGTCCGGCCGTAGCGCACGCACGTATCCAGGGGTTTGCAGTAGGCCAGGGACGTAGGACACCTGCCATGTCTTGATGGAAGTCGCGACGCTCTCCAGTGCGATGTACTCCTTGATCGGGGCGACGAACGGAAGGTCGTTCCACCAGCCCTTGACCTTGCGTCGCTCGCGATCGATCCGGGCCAACTCCAGCAGCCCGCCGACCACCGTCGGCTCGCTCACCCCGTACAGCTCGCACAGCGCCCTGATGTCCGGGTCCCGTATCGGGACCCAGCCGCGTTCCATCTTCGCGACCTTCGTGGTGGACGCGCTCAGCACCTTCGCCGCCTGCGGCTGAGTCATGCCCGCCGCTGTCCGGAGCTTGATGAGTTCGCCGCCGAGTCTGCGGCCCAAAACGGTCGACGTGCTGTTGCCCTGCATGGGCTGACTGACTGTCACGTATCGCTCCTCGTGGGCGTTGCGCGCCCAGTTTGGTGCCGCGCCGCCCGCGCTCGCAACCTGGTTCGGAGGATATTTCCTGGGAGGAGGTTGCGGACTGGCCGGGCGCGGTCCTACCGTCCGTAACGAACCGATCGCGCCACGCAAATCAGCCACGCGCGCCGATCCCCCACGCCCGGAGGAGACCGAAAATGCTCGCTCCCGAGGAACTCCCCAGCCCCCTCCAGTACGACCGCATGAGCTACCCGTCCAGCCTTCAGTGCGTCACCATCGCCCGCCGCCACACCGCCCGTCTCGTCGATGTCTGGGGGTATCCCGAGGCCGCCGACGACGCCGCCGTTCTGCTGTCCGAGCTGGCGGGCAACGCCGTGCGGCACGGGCGCCTGCGAGGGCGGCTCTTCCAGGTGGAGCTGACGGTCACCGAGGCTGTCACCGAGGCCGTCCCGGAAGCCGTCACCAGGCCGGAGGCCACGCTGCGGATCGCCGTCTCCGACGCCCGGGGCGAGACCCTCCCCAGGCCACGGCACGCCACGCCGGAGGACGAATTCGGCAGGGGTTTGTTGATCATTCGTACGCTGGCCACGCGCTGGGGAGTGGCTCGGCGGACCGTGGGAAAGACGGTCTGGTGCGAGTTGGATCTTGGCGGATGCGGTTAGCCTGTCGATTACCTTCCTGACGTGGTGGGGGTTCTTGTGCGTTTCTCCCGGTGGAGCCGTGGTCCGTGGGTTCGGGCCGTGCTCGCGGGGCTGTATGTCGTCGCGCTGGCCGCTGCCGTGCCTCATGGGGCCGGTGGGCACGGGCGGGACGGCGATTGGTCGAGCGAGGAGGCCCAGCGGTTCTGGGGGCCCTCGCGGATGTCCGCGTCGACGACGGCCGGGGACGGTGAGGACGACGACGCCGAGTCACCCGCGCAACGGATCACGGGGAGCGCGCGGCACTTCGACGGGGTTCCGTCGGTGGGGGTGCTGTTCTACGTCGGCGAGGACATGAAGGACCACCACTGCACAGCCAGCGTGGTGCACAGCCCCAAGGGGAATCTGCTGATCACCGCCGGGCACTGTTCGGTCGGTGAGGACGCGGCCTTCGTGCCGGACTACCAGCGCGGCAAGGACACCCAGCCCTACGGGGTGTGGGCGGTGGACCGTACGTTCGTCGATCCCAGACGTGAGGACTACGGCGACGGCTCCGATCTGGATTTCGCCTTCGCCACCGTCAAGCCCGACGGCAGGGGGCGGCAGATCGAGCGCGTGACGGGCGCGAACCGGCTGACCCGGACGCCCGGGTACGTCAACCGGGTGACCGTCATCGGCTATCCGAACTCCGATGACGACCCCGCCGACCAGGCCATTCGTTGCACAACCCTGACGTCCCGGCTCGATGACCACAAGCAGCTGCGGATCCGCTGTGACGGCTTCTACTCGGGCACGTCAGGGAGCCCCTGGCTTGCTCACTTCAACGAGAAGACGAAGACGGGCGAGCTGATCGGGGTGCTCGGCGGGCTCAACGGCGGCGGTCCGGACGGTGACGACAGCGATCAGCTCTCGTACAGCCCGATCAACGACGAAGAGATTTTCAAGCTCTACCTGGACGCGATCAACGGCCGCGAGCCACGCCGCTCCTGAGGGTCGGAAACCTGCCTCGCCGTGTCACAGAAGGAGCGTACGGATCGGCGCCCGGCAGTGGCCGCCAGGTGCTGCCACTGCGCCGTTCGGGCCACTGCCGAGCGTCGCTGACCTCTTCGTACGTGCCCCCCGGTGTCCACTGGCCCCTCGGCGAGGAGGGCTGCATGGACGGGTTGAAGGACAAGGGCGGCGGGCACGGTCCCCTCCCGGCGTCGGAGGAGATCCAGGCCAGGATCGGCAAACGGCTGGACGACGTCGCCAAGATCCTGGCCGGTGCCCTGGTCGCCGTGGCCGGGGTGATGACCGCACTCGGGCTCAACAGTGAGTTCGTGTTCGTCGCCCTCAACAACGAATCGTGGCCCATCTACGTGGCCTCGCTCTGCGCCATCATCGCCATCGTGTGCAGCATCGTGGCGTTGCTCATCCACCCCACGCGGCGGGGCAACGTGTGGGAGACCGCCGTGCTCGTCCTCGGGGTGGTCTTCTACATGGTTTCCCTGAGTGTGGCGGTGATCGGCGCGGCCAAGGCCGCCGATGGGAACGGGCGGCCGACGATCATCGACGTCAAGCTCGAAGGGCCACGATCCGATCTGAAATTGAGCTTCGACGTGCATGCCGACGGTGTCGAGACGTGGGCGAGCCTTGCCGTGTACGTCGAGTCGGTGGACGCCCGGGGGGAGCCGCTCGCAGATTCCGACCTCTACGAGAGCTCGCTGCGGCCGAACGACAAGGGTGTGGTCGAGCAGCGGATCGCCCTGCCGATCTCACCGCCGGCCCGGGCGGTCGGCGTCGCGATCACGGCCCTCAACGCAGGCGGCAAGGACACGGAGGAAATCTGCCAGGCCCGCGCGGAGCGTGGGCCCGCGTGCACGACTCTCCGGCTCCCGGGGAAGTGACAGGCGGGGTGCTTTCCATGGCATGCCGAGGCGGCTTCCCACACCGCTCACGTCGCCAACGGCAGTCGGGTCGGGTGGTGCCGGCTGATGTTCTTCGTCAGGAGTTCCGTGGCCTCCCCGACGCCGATCGTCTCGGTCAATTCGGGGTCCGGCAGTCGTCCGTCCGTCTTCCTCAGCTCCGCCAGGGCGCTGTCGATCGCGTGGTGCGCGGCGAACAGACAGGGAGTGCTGTAGATGGCGACGTCCACGCCCAGTTCCGCGAGTTCCGACAGGGAGAGACGCGGTGATTTGCCACCTGCGATCTGGTTGAACAGCAACGGTTTGGTGCCGACGACCGAACGAATCTTATGAATGCTTTCGACGCTTCTCACCCCGTCGACCAGGACGACGTCCGCCGCGGTTTCCGCCAGCGCCGCCGCCCGGCGCATGATCTCGGCTTCCTCGGTGGCGTCCGTACGGGCCACGACGACCAGTTCCTGTCTGCTGTCGAGGACCCTGTTCAGCTTTTCCAGGTACTCGTCCAGCGGCAGGATCAGCTTGCCGTCCACGTGCCCGCACCGGCGGGGACGCTTCTGGTCCTCCAGGATCACCCCGGAGGCGCCCGCCCGCTCCAGTCTCCGCACGACGTGGCAGGCGACCTCCGGGTCGCCGAAACCGTCGTCGATGTCCACCAGCAGATGGTGGCCGGGGAAGGCCGCGCGCAGTCGTTCGGTGAAGGCCAGGATGTCCGGCCAGGCGATGAAGCCGATATCCGGGAGGCCGTAATGGGAGGCGGCGAAACCGAATCCGGATACGAAGAAGCCGTCGTAGTAGCGAGCCGCCAGCGAGGCGGAGTACATATCGTAGATTCCGAGTAGGGGCATGGTCCGGGGAGCCGCGATCGCTTCACGTAAGGCGTTTCCGTGCAGCATGTCTTCTCCTTGCGGTGGGTTCGCACAGGCAGCCGAGGCGGCTACGCGCGGATGCTTTCCGAGCCTCAGGTGGTGCAAACCGGCCCGCACTCCCATTTTGTGGTCGAATATGTAAAAAGAGAACAAGAGTGTGGGGCCGTGGGTGGCCCTTGCAGGTTTACGCTGGCAGGGCACCCCCGGACAGGAACAGAACAGGAAACAGGTCCCACCGTGTCGCTGCCCCCGATACCCAAAGCAGAACTGCACCTCCACATCGAGGGCACGCTGGAGCCCGAGCTGGCCTTCGCGCTCGCCACGCGCAACGGCGTCGAGCTGCCGTACGCCTCGCAGGACGAGCTGCGAGCCGCCTACTCCTTCTCCGACCTCCAGTCGTTCCTGGACCTCTACTACGCGCTGATGGCCGTGCTGCGTACCGAGGACGACTTCGCCGACCTCGCCGACGCCTATCTGGCCCGCGCGCGGGCGCAGGGCGTGCGGCACGCCGAGATCTTCTTCGACCCGCAGGCCCACACCGCGCGCGGTGTGGAGATCGGCACCGTCATCGAGGGCCTCACGCGCGCGCTCGACGCCGCCCCGGCGAAGTACGGCATCAGCACGCGACTGATCATGTGTTTCCTGCGTGACGAGAGTGCGGAATCCGCGCTCGCGACCTTCGAGGCCGCCCGCCCCCATCTGCACCGGATCGCGGCCGTCGGACTGGACTCGGCGGAGGTCGGCAACCCGCCGTCGAAGTTCCGCGAGGTGTACGCGCTCGCCCGCGAGGCCGGGCTCAAGTGCGTGGCCCACGCGGGGGAGGAGGGCCCGCCGGAGTACGTCTGGGAGGCGCTCGACCTCCTCGGCGTCGACCGGATCGACCACGGGGTGCGCGCCATGGAGGACGACGCGCTGGTGGCCCGACTGGTCGCCGACCAGGTGCCGTTGACGCTCTGTCCGCTGTCGAACGTACGGCTGCGCGTCATCGAGCGGCTGGCCGACCATCCGCTGCGCGCCATGCTCGACGCCGGGCTGTTGGTGACGGTCAACTCCGACGACCCCGCCTATTTCGGCGGCTACGCGGACGACAACTTCGCGGCTGTGCGCGACGCTCTCGATCTCGACGTCGAGACGCTGCGCGTCCTTGCCCGGAACTCCTTCCGGGCCGCGTTCCTCGACGACGAGACGCGCGAGCTGTATTTGAAGGAAGTCGAGGCGTATGGCCGGCCGGCCGCGTAGGCCTGGCCGGCGGGGCTTCGGCTGCGGGCCGTCTTGCCGCCTGCGGCGGGGGCGCCCTGCGGGCGCGTCCTCAAACGCCGGACGGGCTGGTTTTGGCTGAGCCCAGCCGGACCGTGATCCGTTGGCGGGGGGTTTCCTCAAACGCCGGACGGGCTTTTACGGGCTGAGCCCCCTACTCCCGCTCCGCGGCCGACAGGGCCCGCTCGACACCCGGCTCGTGGGGGCCCAGGAACGTGGGGCTCGGGCGGACGACCGCGTCCAGCGCGGCCTTGCCCGCGGCGAGGACCTCACGGGCCCCGCCCCCGTACCAGGTGACGTCGTGCACGGCGTCGACCCCGACGCCGTACGCGTCGATGCCCGCCGCCCCGCACAGCGCCAGCGCGCGGCGGATGTGGAAGCCCTGGCTGATCAGCACGGCCCGGTCCACCCCGAATATCCGCTTGGCGCGGGCGCAGGAGTCCCAGGTGTCGAAGCCGGCGTAGTCGCTGACGACCCGGTTGTCCGGCACCCCGTGAGCGGTCAGATAGCGGCGCATCGCGTCCGGCTCGTCGTACTCCGTGCGACCGTTGTCACCCGTCACCAGGATCACCCGGACCTTGCCCGCGCGGTACAGCTCGATCGCCGCGTCCAGGCGGTGCGCCAGGTACGGGGACGGCTTGCCCTTCCACAGGCCCGCGCCGAAGACCATCGCGACCGGCGCCGACGGCACGTCGCGCACCTCCCGCAGCCGTGGCTCTGCCGCCGCGTACACCCATGTGACGGGCAGCAATGCCAGCACACAGCCCGCCACCACGGCCCACAGCGCGCGCCGACGCCCGCGTCTGGTCGTCGGCAAGCGCAGGCGCTGCCGCAGATTTCGCGCCAACCTCATGTCGTTGTCCCCCGTTCGCCAAAGCCTCAACGCCCCGGCTTTCGGTGCGGTTCCCGTCGGCGGGCGTCCCGTCCGGGGGTGCACCACCGCTGCGCGGCGGTGTCCTCAAGCGCCGGACGGGCTGGTTTTGGCTGGCCTCAGCCGACATCAGCCCGTCCGGCGATTGAGGACGCGCCCGCAGTCGAAGGTGGCCTCTGGCGCGGCCAGACGCAGACGCGGCTGTCACCCCCGGCGGCTACGGTCGGAGTATGAACGGCACAGCACGGACCGCAACGGAAAAGCCCGGCATCGCCGGATACGACGCGCCGGACCTGGAGCGATGGGCCACCGAGCCCGACAAACGCCCTGGTCGCACCGCCTTCCAGCGCGACCGTGCGCGGGTGCTGCACTCCGCCGCGCTGCGCCGCCTCGCGGGCAAGACCCAGGTCGTCACGCCGGGCGTCAGCGGTCAGGCCTGGGACGCCAGCCCCCGTACGCGCCTCACGCACTCCCTCGAGTGCGCCCAGGTGGGCAGAGAGCTCGGAGCCGCCCTCGGCTGCGACCCCGACCTGGTCGAGGTCGCCTGTCTGGCCCACGACCTCGGCCACCCGCCCTTCGGGCACAACGGCGAACAGGCGCTCAACGAAGTCGCCGAGGCCTGCGGCGGCTTCGAGGGCAACGCCCAGTCGCTGCGCCTCCTCGCCCGCCTCGAACCCAAGCGCTTCGTGCCGGAGACACTCGGCGGCGCCCCGACCGGACGGCTGGTGAGCGTCGGCCTCAACCTCACCCGCGCCGCCCTCGATGCCGCCACCAAGTACCCCTGGCCGCGCGGCGGGCACCCCACCGACCCGGGTTCCCGGAAGTTCGGGGTCTACGCCGACGACGTCCCCGTCTTCGAGTGGTTCCGGCAGGGCGCTCCCGAGCACCGCAAGAGCTTCGAGGCCCAGGTCATGGACTGGGCCGACGACGTCGCCTACTCCGTGCACGACGTGGAGGACGGGCTGCACGCCGGCCACCTCGACCCCAACATGCTCCAGGCCGACCCCGAGCGCCGCGAGGTGTTCGCCGTGGCCGCCGGCCGCTACGCCCCCGGAGCCGACGAGGCCGCGCTGGCCGAGGCCCTCGACCGCCTCCTCGACCAGGAGTGGTGGCCGCACGGCTACGACGGCTCGGCCGTCGCCCAGGCCCGCCTCAAGGACGCCACCAGCCAGCTCATCGGCCGCTTCTGCCTCGCCGCCGAGTCCGCCACCCGCGCCGCCTTCGGGCCGGGCCGGCTGACCCGCTACCACGCGGAGCTGGTCGTGCCCCGCGAGACCCGTCTGGAGTGCGCCGTGCTGAAAGCCGTCGCCGACCGCTACGTCATCCAGCGCGAGGACCAGGAGAAGCTCCGCGCCGACCAGCGGATCGTCATCGCCGAGCTGGCCGAGGCGCTCATCGCCCGCGCGCCCGACGGGCTCGACCCGCAATTCCGTTCCCTGTTCGCCGAGGCCGACGACGACGCGGGGCGGCTGCGTGCCGTCATCGACCAGATCGCCGCGCTCACCGACGCCTCGGCCCGCTCTCTGCGGGCTCGCCTCGCGGCGGGGCGGCCTGCGGCGAGGCCGCGGATGTGACCCGTGGGGCCGGGGTGCTGTCCCTCTCCCGGGGCTCCGCCCCGGACCCCGGTCCTCGAACGCCGGACGGGCTGAGATCGGGGTCTGACCCGTCCGGGGTACTCCCTCTTCCGGCGGCAGGCTCCGTGCGGGACGCTCGGCACTGCTGATTTTACGACCGGGGGCGGTTAACGCAGACGTTCTGCGTGGCATCGAGGAGGCAGCAAGTGGTCGACGCACACCAGACGTTCGTCATCGTCGGAGGGGGCCTGGCCGGGGCGAAGGCCGCCGAGACCCTCCGGTCGGAGGGCTTCACCGGGCGGGTGATCCTCATCTGTGACGAGCGCGACCACCCCTACGAGCGGCCGCCGCTCTCCAAGGGCTACCTCATCGGCAAGGACGAGCGCGAGAGCGTCTTCGTCCACGAACCCGGCTGGTACGCCCAGGCCGACGTGGAGCTGCACCTCGGCCTGCCCGCCGTCCACCTCGACCGCGAGGCCAAGTCCGTGCGCCTCGGCGACGGCACCCGGATCCACTACGACCGGCTGCTGCTGGCCACCGGTGCCGAACCCCGCCGGCTCGACATCCCCGGCACCGGCCTCGCGGGCGTGCACCATCTGCGCCGCCTCGCCCACGCCGAGCTGCTGCGCGGCGTCCTCGCCTCTCTCGGCCGCGACAACGGCCACCTCGTCATCGCCGGCGCGGGCTGGATCGGCCTCGAAGTGGCGGCCGCAGCCCGCAGTTACGGCGCCGAGGTGACCGTCGTGGAGTCCGAGCCCACCCCGCTGCACACCGTCCTCGGCCCCGAGCTGGGCCAGCTGTTCACCGATCTGCACTCCGAACGCGGCGTCCGCTTCCACTTCGGGGCCCGCCTCACCGAGATCGCCGGCCACGACGGCATGGTCCTGGCCGCCCGCACCGACGACGGCGAGGAGCACCCCGCCCACGACGTCCTCGCCGCGATCGGCGCCGCCCCGCGCACCGTCCTCGCCGAAGCCGCGGGCCTCGCCCTTGTCGACCGGGCCGACGGCGGCGGCATCGCCGTCGACGCCTCGCTGCGCACCTCCGACCCCGACATCTTCGCCGCCGGTGATGTCGCGGCCGCCGAGCACCCGTGGCTCGGCACCCGGCTGCGCGTCGAGCACTGGGCCAACGCCCTCCACGAGGGCCCCGCCGCCGCCCGCGCCATGCTGGGCCAGGAGGTGTCGTACGACCGGGTGCCCTACTTCTTCTCCGACCAGTACGACGTGGGCCTGGAGTACTCCGGCTACGCGCCCCCCGGCTCGTACGACCAGGTCGTGTGCCGCGGTGACGTCGGCAAGCGCGAGTTCATCGCCTTCTGGCTGGCGGAGGGCCGGCTGCTCGCCGGGATGAACGTCAATGTGTGGGACGTCACGGACACCATCCAGAAGCTGATCCGCTCCGGCCACCGGCTCGACCCGGACGCCCTCGCCGACCCGGGCACCTCCTTGGAGTCACTGCTTCCGTAGGTGCGGCTTCCACGCGGCGCCCCGCCGGACGTAGCGTGATCCGTATGACGACCTCACCGGCCCGTACGGCCGTGGTACCCGTGGCGGAGATCTTCGAGCTGCGCCGGTCGGTGCTGCGGCCGGGCCTGCCCGCGGAGGCCGCGGTCTTCGCGGAGGATGCCGCCCCGGACACCTTCCACATCGCGGCGTACGACGAGCGGGGGGCGGTACGGGCGTGTGTCAGCTTCTTCCCGGAGGCGCTCCCCGGAGAGGCCGGGGACGCCGCCTTTCGCTTCCGGGGCATGGCCAGCGATCCGGCCGTCCGGGGTCTCGGCTACGGCGTCGCCGTCCTGCGGGCCGGGCTGGACCAGGCCGCCGCCCGCGGCGCCGGTCTCGTCTGGTGCAACGGCCGCACCTCCGCCCGGGGCTTCTACGAGCACCAGGGCTTCACCGTCACCGGCGAGGAGTTCGTCGTGGAGTCGGTCGGCCCGCACTACCTCTTCACGATCAAGCTCCCGGGGTGAGCGGTCCGGACTGTCGTACCCCGGCCGTAGAATTCACGGCGTGGCAGGCAGGATCAACGATGACGACGTGAAGGCGGTCCGGGACGCGGTCCCGATCGACGCCGTCGTTTCCGAGTACCTCCAGTTGCGCAACGCGGGCGGCGGAAACCTCAAGGGCCTGTGCCCCTTCCACGACGAGAAGTCCCCGTCGTTCCAGGTCAGCCCCGCCAAGGGACTCTTCTACTGCTTCGGCTGCCAGGAGGGCGGGGACACCGTCGACTTCGTCATGAAGATCGACCACCTCTCCTTCGCCGAGACCATCGAGCGCCTCGCGGGCCTCGCCGGCATCACCCTGCGGTACGAGGAGGGCGGCTACACCCCCGGCCGCCAGCAGGGCGAGCGCATCCGCCTCGTCGAGGCGCACAAGCACGCCGCGAAGTTCTACGTCGAGCAGCTCGACAGTCCCGAGGCCGAGATCGGCCGCGCGTTCCTCGCGAGCCGCGGCTTCGACCAGGCCGCCGCCCAGCACTTCGGCGTCGGCTACGCCCCGGCCGGCTGGGACCACCTCACCCGCTTCCTGCGCGGCAAGGGATTCAGCGACAAGGAGCTGATCCTCTCCGGCCTCGCCCAGGACAGCCGCAACGGCCGGCCCATCGACCGCTTCCGCGGCCGGCTGATGTGGCCCATCCGCGACATCACCGGCGAGGTCATCGGCTTCGGCGCCCGCAAGCTCCGCGACGACGACAACGGCCCGAAGTACCTCAACACCCCCGAGACCCCGCTCTACAAGAAATCCCACGTCCTCTACGGCATCGACCTCGCCAAGAAGGACATCGCCAAGACCAGCCGCGCCGTCGTCGTCGAGGGCTACACCGACGTCATGGCCTGCCACCTGGCCGGGGTCACCACCGCCATCGCCACCTGCGGTACCGCGTTCGCGGGCGACCACATCAAGATCCTGCGCCGGCTGCTGATGGACAACTCCGGCGCGGAGGTCGTCTTCACCTTCGACGGCGACGCGGCCGGGCAGAAGGCGGCCCTGCGCGCCTTCGAGGACGACCAGAAGTTCGCCGCCGAGACATCCATCGCGATCACCCCCGGCGGCATGGACCCCTGCGAGCTGCGCCTCGCCCAGGGCGACGCGGCCGTCCAGGCCCTGGTGGACACCCGCACCCCGCTCTTCGCGTTCGCCATCCGGCAGGTCGTCGCCCGGCACAACCTGGACACCGCCGAGGGCCGGGCCGCGGCCCTCGAAGCCGCAGCGCCCATCGTCGCGAACATCAAGAACGGTTCCATCCAGCACGAGTACGCCGTGCAGCTCGCGGGCATGCTCGGCATCCTCGACACGCAGTTCGTCGTCCGCCGCGTGGGCCAGCTCGCCCGCTGGGCCCGCGAGCGGGGCGTCCGCCCCGGCGAGGGGCAGGGCGGGGCCCGGCAGCACCGCGCCGCGCCCGCCGCCCCCCAGCAGACCCCCGCGCGCGGCGGCCCCGCGCTGAACCTGCGCAGCCCCGCCCACCGCACGGAGCGCGAGCTGCTGAAGCTCGCCCTCCAGCGCCCGGAGCTGGTCGCCCCCGCCTTCGACGCCTACGGCGAGGACGAATTCACCGCCCCGCCGTACGTCGCCGTGCGCCGCGCCATCGAGCAGGCTGGGGGAGTCACCCAGGCCGCCGAGGACTACCTCGCCCGGGTCCGCGAGGTCGCCCCCGACGACACGGTGCGGGCCATGGTCACCGAGCTGGCCGTGGAGGCCATCCACAACAAGAACGTGGACGAGATCTACGCGGGCGTGCAGCTCGTCCAGGTCCGCCTGCGAGCGGTCGAGCGCCGCATCGAGGAAGTCCAGGGCAGCCTCGTCCGCCTGGGCCCGCAGGCGGCCCCGGAGCAGGTGGCCGCCGTGCAGAACGAGCTGTGGGTGCTCGAGCAGTACGGGCGCTCGCTCAAGGATCGCGGAGCGTCTGCGCTCTAGCGCTGTGGTGTCGGCTGCCCAGCCACATCGAGCCCGGCCGCCGCAGGCGGCGAGACGGGCCGGTGGTCGAAGAACCGCCGGAGGCCGTCGGCACCACCGTTGCGCGGCGGTCGTCCTCAAACGCCGGACGGGCTGGTTTGGCTGAGCCCAGCCATATCAAGCCAGGCCGCCGCAGGCGGCAAGACGGGGCCGGTGGTCGAAGAACTGCCGGAGGCCGTCGCAGGGATCCGTTCAGTAATCGACCGGTCACCGTGCGGGCTCAAAAAGTCCCCGCACGCCCCTCGTAGCGGAGCTGTGTCGTACCCCACACTGGTGGGCGGTGCCTGAGTCCTCGGAGCGCGGCAGGTCCGGGCGACTGGACCCGGAGCCCTTCGCGAAGTCGCTCTTGATCCCCGGGACGGACGGCGGCCCGGCCGTCTCCGTCCCTCCTGCGCATGCCGCCCCCGAATCGGCAGCGATCACCCTGGAGGTCGCCCCCGTGCAGACCCGGACCACGACCCTGCCCCAGGCCCCGGCCGAACCGGCCCCGGCCGTGCCACGGCAGTCCGAGCCACCCGCGTCCGAGAGCTTCGCCGACGAGCCGGCCCCGGAGCCGGCGGTGCGGGCCGCCGACACCGGCGGCCCCTCCTCCGACCTCTTCCGTCAGTACCTCCGCGAGATCGGCCGCATCCCGCTGCTCTCCGCCGCCGAGGAGGTGGAGCTGGCCCGCCGCGTCGAAGCCGGGCTCTTCGCCGAGGAGAAGCTCGGCAGCACCCCCGACCTCGACTCCCAACTGGCCCTCGACCTCGACCGGTTGGTGGTCCTCGGCCGGATGGCCAAGCGCCGGCTCATCGAGGCGAACCTGCGCCTCGTCGTCTCCGTGGCCAAGCGCTACATCGGCCGCGGGCTGACCATGCTCGATCTCGTGCAGGAGGGAAACCTCGGGCTCATCAGGGCCGTTGAGAAGTTCGACTACGCGCGGGGCTACAAGTTCTCGACGTACGCCACCTGGTGGATCCGCCAGGCCATGTCCCGGGCGCTGGCCGACCAGGCCCGGACGATCCGGGTCCCCGTCCACGTCGTGGAGTTGATCAACCGCGTGGTGCGGGTCCAGCGCCGGATGCTCCAGGAGCGTGGATACGAGCCCACCGCCGAGGAGGTCGCCGCCTATCTCGACCTCTCCGAGGAGCGGGTCAGCGAAGTCCTGCGGCTCGCCCAGGAACCCGTCTCGCTGCACGCCCCGGTGGGCGAGGAGGACGACGTCGCGCTCGGCGATCTGATCGAGGACGGCGACGCCACGTCCCCCGTCGAATCGGCCGCGTTCCTGCTGCTGCGCGAGCATCTCGAAGCCGTCCTGTCCACGCTGGGCGAGCGCGAGCGCAAGGTCGTGCAGCTGCGTTACGGACTGATGGACGGCCGTCCCCGCACCCTGGAGGAGATCGGCCGGATCTTCGGCGTCACCCGCGAACGCATCCGCCAGATCGAGTCCAAGACCCTCAACAAGCTCCGCGACCACGCCTTCGCCGACCAGCTCCGGGGCTACCTGGACTGACCGGACCTCACGCGCCGCCCTGGAAGGCCCCGGGGTGGGTCTGCTCGCGCACGGTCACGTACTGCTGCCGCACGGCCTGCCCCACCGCCAGATCCTCACCCGGCTCGAAGACCTGGCTGGCCGCGGCCGGCCAGCGCGGCGGCTCGAGGTGCGACATCACGCCCTGCTGGACGCCCAGCGCCCACGCGGCCTGCCGGGCCGCGCCCAGCGCCGCGTAGTCCGCCGCCTGTGGGACGACGATCTGCGTGCCGAACAGCGTCGGCGCCACGGCCTGCACCGCCGGCAGCTCGGCCGCCGCACCCAGCAGGAAGACCCGACGCACGTCGACGCCGCGCCCGCGCAGCACGTCCAGGGCGTCCGTGAGCCCGCACAGCATGCCCTCGAAGGCGGCCCGCGCCAGGTGCTCCGGCTTCATGCTCTCGCGGCGCAGCCCCGCCAGCGTTCCGGCGGTGTGCGGCAGCTGCGGGGTGCGCTCGCCCTCCAGATACGGCAGGAGCACCAGCCCGTACGCGCCGGGCGTGGACCGCAGCGCCAGCTCGGACAGCCCGTTCAGATCCGTACCGAGGATCTCGGCCGTGCCGCGCAGCACCCGTACCGCGTTGAGCGTGTGCACCACCGGCAGATGCCGCCCGGTCGCGTCCGCGAACGAGGTGATCGTGCCCGTGGGGTCCACCAGCGCCTCGTGGTGCACGGCGAAGACCGAGCCCGACGCGCCGAGCGAGATCACCGCGTCGCCGGGGCCGACGCCCAGCCCGAAGGCCGCCGCCATCGTCTCGCCCGTACCCGCGGAGATCAGCAGGCCCTCCGGGGTGTGCCCGGCGGGCTCGGCGGGGTGCAGCACGTCGGGCAGCGCCGCCTGGCGGCCCAGCGCCAGCTCCACGAGATCCGGCCGCCAGCTGCCGGTCGCCGCCGACCAGTAGCCGGTCGAGGACGCGGCACCGCGGTCGGTCGTACGCCGCACGGGGCGGCCGAGCAGCTGCCACACCAGCCAGTCGTGGGGCTGCATCAGCATGGCCGCCCGCGTCGCCGATTCCGGTTCGTTGCGCGCCAGCCACCGCAGCTTCGCCACGGCCTGTCCGGCCTGCGGCACCGACCCGACGGCCTCCGCCCACGCGGCCCGGCCGCCGAGCGCGTCGGTCAGATCGGCCGCGGCGGCCTGCACGCGCCGGTCGTTGCCGAGCATCGCGGGCCGGACGAGCACCCCGCCGGCGTCCAGCACGAGCAGCCCGTGCTGCTGCGCGGAGACGCCGATGGCCTGCACGCCCTCCAGCAGTCCGCCCGCGGCGGCCTCGCCCAGCGAGACCAGCCACGCCTGCGGATCACCCTCGGGGCCCGTCGTCGGATGCGGGGCGTAGCCCTGCCTGAGCACGGTGCCCGTCTCCGCGTCGCAGACGACGATTCTCGTGCTCTCGGTGGAACTGTCCAGCCCCGCGACTATGCCCATGCGGAGGATGATGCCAAATCCCCGGCGTCTGTCCGTCATCGGTCAGGTATTGCTGGTGCCCCACTCGTCCTCGCCGGGCGCGCGCTGCTCCCGCAAGGACCGGAGCCGCTCCGAGACGGGGGTCGGCAGCCGCTCGCCGAGCGTGTGGAGGGCCTTGCCGGTCATGGCCCGGCCGTTCTGCGCGGCGGACTCCGCCGTATTGCGCACCGCGGGGTTCTGCGCGACCCGCTGCGCGCCCTTGCGCAGCTGTTCATAGCGCTCACGCCCGGCTCGTGCGCCGAGTACGTACCCGACGGCCGCACCGATGATGAACGTCAGCCGGTAGCGCATCGTGCTCCACCTTCCCTCGGATCCCGCAGACCCTGACGACCCTCTTAACCCTTGAGCCCTGCCGGGCCCCGCGCGTGTCGGCGGGGGCCGTTCGGGGCTGTGCACCGCCTACCCGCCGGACCCGAAGGTCACTCCCGGGATACCGATTGGCGGAGCACCCCCCAGCTTGCGCTAATGTATGTGTCGCAGCGAGCGCACGCCGCCCGGGAGACCGGAGGGCAGAGCATTCGAGGCACCACAGCAATCCCCTGTAGCTCAATTGGCAGAGCAGCCGACTGTTAATCGGCAGGTTACTGGTTCGAGTCCAGTCGGGGGAGCGCAGTCCCCTGTAGCTCAATTGGCAGAGCAGCCGACTGTTAATCGGCAGGTTACTGGTTCGAGTCCAGTCGGGGGAGCAGTGGAGGAAGGGCCCCTTCGGGGGTCCTTTTTTCGTGCCCGGCGGGAACCATCCATGCGTGATCGAAGTCCTCATGGGCAGGCTGGTCACGCAATGCGGACCCTCAGGGGCAGCAGATCGTATGAGCAGCTATGCTGCGGCAGACGGCGCGCACAGATGTGCGCGACGCGCCGTGAATGGGGCGGTAGCTCAGCCGGTTAGAGCAGCGGACTCATAATCCGTCGGCCGTGGGTTCGAGTCCCACCCGCCCCACCACACGGTTACTTCGAAGAAACGTTTGACCTGTGTGCTTGTACAACCAAGGGCCGCCACACATTGATGTGGCGGCCCTTGGTCATGGCGCGTCTGTGCTGGTGAGGCCGAGGTGAGGCCCAGCCGTGAGGGTCAGGAGGCGACGGTCTCGGGCTGGCGTTGTCCGGGCACGGGCTCGGGCTCGGCAGCGGGGGCGTCGAGGACGGGGTCGGGATCCGGCAGGCCCACGCGGTGCGCCTGGACGCCGGCACGCACGGCCCAGAAGTAGAAACCCACGGCCGAGACGGCGACCAGCGTGATGTCCAGGCCGCCCGGGATGACGCCGTGGCCGCCGAACTCGGCACTGCCGAGGGCGGACAGGAGCGCCAGCCACAGCAGGAACGTCACCATCCACCAGGCCGGCGCGAACTGCCGGCGCAGGCTCGTCCCGCCGCGCCGGCGCAGCACCACGGCGGCGATGGGCACCGAGACCAGGGTGAGCACGGCGACCTTGCCGGTGTTGGGCCACTTCGACCAGTACAGGGCGCAGGCCGCGAACGCGAAGGTGATGGGGCAGAGCACCGAGGCGGCGGGGAGGCGGAAGGGGCGGGGCAGGTCGGGCTTGGTCTGCCGGAACACGCCGACCGCGATGGGGCCCATGAGGTAGGAGACGACCATCGCGGCGGAGACCACGCTCGCCAGGGCCTCCCAGCTGTGGCCGACGGTGAGGAGCAGCAGCACGGAGAAGCCCAGGTTCAGCCACATGGCGGGGCGGGCGACGCCGTAGCGGGGGTGCACCTCTGCGATCTTCTTGGGGAAGAAGCCGGTGTCGGCGAGGTTCTGGGCCAGATACGCGGCCGAGGCGACGTTGCCGATGTTGGCGCCGTTCGGTGAGATGAAGGCGCCGAACTGGAGCATGGTGACGACCCAGTGCAGCATCAGCAGCTTGGCGAGGTCGGCGAAGGGCGACGCGAAGTTGATCCCGTTCCAGCCGCCTGCCTCGGCGAGCCGCTCCGGCGGTACGGCGCCGAGGAAGGCGATCTGGAGGGCGAGGTAGATGACCAGGCCGAGGGAGAGCGCGCCGACGAGGGCGAGCGGGATGGCCCGGCCGGGGTTCTTGGCGTTGCCGCCGAGGTTGACGACGGCCTGGAAGCCGTTGAAGGCGAAGACGACGCCGGAGGCGGTGACGGCGGTGAGGACGGCGGACCAGCCGTTCGGGGCGAAGCCGCCGTGCGCGGTGAAGTTGTCCGTGTGGAAGCCGGAGGCGATGAGCGCGCCGACCGCGAGGACCGGAATGGCGAACTTCACCAGGGTCAGGAGATTGTTGGCACGTGCCAGCAGCTCGACTGACCAGTAGCAGGCCAGCCACAGGGCGACGGTCAGGAGCAGCGCCGTCGCCATGCCGGTGCCGGTGAGGCTGCCGTCGGCGACCATGCCCCGGGCCCAGCCGAAGCTCCAGGACGACATGTACTGGGTGCCGGCGATGGCCTCGATGGGGATCAGGGAGGCGGTCGCGATCCAGACCGCCCATCCGGTGACGAAGCCCAGCACCGGGCCGTGCGAGATGGAGCCGAACCGCGCCATGGCGCCGGGCAGCGGGTAGGCGGCGCCGACCTCGGCGTAGGTCATGGCGATCATGCCGATGAAGACGGCGCCGATCACCCAGGCGACCAGCGCGGCGGGCCCGGCGACCTGGGCCGCCTGACCGGCTCCGAAGAGCCAGCCCGAGCCGAAGATCGACCCCAGTCCGATCATTATCAGGGCGAAGAGACTGAGGCCTTTTCGATTGGCCGCGCTCATGTCCACGACGTGCATTTCCGTTCTGTCCGGAGACCGAGGGAGCGCCTCTGCGTGCCTCTCGGCCCATCCGGTTGCCGGGCCTGCTCCGTCGGCGCGCACCGACCGGCGACGCCGTCTGGTGGCTGAGCGGAAAGCAGCCGCCCGCACTGCGTGCGGTCCCATGGGCTCCGCCGAATCGGCCCCCGGGAGCGGACACCGGGTATGGCGCGAACGAGTCCGGTGGGCCGTGAATCAAGATCAACGGCTGTTCGGGCTCGATGACGACGGGATGACCGAGGACGCAGTAGCGACGCCGGACATACTACGCCAACCGGTAGTAACAGCTGCATTCGACCGTGGCGGTGGCGATGTCATGCTCGCCTCGCCCTCGACTACGGAGCGTACGCCCGGACGCGGAGTGGCTCATTCCAGGGCCCTGGGGGAGCCCCTGCATTCTTCGGTGGAGGGGCAGTCGGCCATCACGCCCTCTCCATCCGCACGCCGAAGTGATGACGGCCGCTTTCCCGGCCGGGGCGACGCGCTGTCCGCGGCCCTGCCCTGTGCTCTCCGGGCCTCTCCGGGGCCCTTTCGCGCCGGTGTGGCGCACATCGCACCACCGTCCGCCGCCGGCTTGGCACACTGAGTCCGCGAGATCACGACATCGTGGGGGCCCGGCACGGGCGGGTCGTGGCCGGAACGACGACGGGCGGGGTGCGTGGACTTCATCGGCAACGGCATTTCCGGCGGCACCTTCACGGGAACGGTCATCCAGGCGCAGAACGTGCACTGGGGGCAGGCGGCTCCCGTCCGCACGCCCCGGATGCTGCTGCCCGAGCCGGAGGAGTTCGTCGACCGCGCCGCGCCCCGCGCGAAGCTCGACGCCCTGCTGACCGGACGGGACGGGACGGCCGCAGGGCCCCGCGGATCGTGGTCATCACCGGCATCCCGGGCATCGGCAAGACCGCCGTCGCGCTGCGCTGGCTGTACGACGTGCGCGACGACTTCCCCGGCGGCCAGTTCTACGCGGACATGAGCCCCCAGGGCCCGCGCTCACCGATCGACCCGGTGAGCGTGCTCGAGACCTTCGTCGGGCAACTGGGCACCCCACGCGAGGAGCGGCCCGCCGGTCTCGCCGGACTGTCGGCGTACTTCCGGTCCCTGACGGCCGATGAGCCGAGCCTGATGCTGCTCGACAACGTCGTCGTCCCGGCCCAGGTCCGCCCGCTGCTGCCCGGGGCGCCCGGCAGCGTCGTGGTCGTGACCAGCCGCAATCGGCTCACCGGCCTGAGCGTCACACAGCCCGGACCGGACTATGTGACGCTCGACGCGCTGGACGACGACGCCTGCGCGCAGTTGTTCGGCCCCGTAGCCGAGTCCGGCCCGGGCGGCGGGCGCGACGGCGGGCGCGACGACGGGTGCGACGGCGGGCAGGCGCTCCGTGAGGTGATCCGCGCCTGCGCCGGGCTGCCGCTCGCGGTCCGCATCGCGCGCGTGCGCGCGGCAGAAGCGGAAGGGGCGGAGGCGCTGCGCGAGCTCGCCGACGAGCTCACCGATCCGCAGACCGTATGGGAGGCGCTGTCCGTGGCCGACGAGATCCCCTACCCCAAGGTCCTCGACGTCGCCTACTCCGCCCTGGACGAGAGAGCGGCGGCGGTCTGGCGGATGCTCGGCGGACACCCCACCGGCGAATTCGCGGGTGACCTGGTGAAGCGGCTGGGCGGCGACGGCCGGGAGGGGGCCAAGGCGTTACGCACCCTCGTCCACGAACGGCTGTTGGAGCCCTCCACAGCCGGCCGCTACCGCATGAACGGCCTGGTCCACGCCTACGCGCGCAGGCTGCTGGAGGAAACGCCCGCGTCCGGCACGTCCTCGTCCGACGCGGCCACGGACGTGATCATCGACTGGTACCTGGAGCGGGCCGCGGCGGTCGAGTCCCTCGTGTCAGACCGGTGGCGCTTCGGCTCCCGCTTCGCCCACCCGGGCGGTCGGCCGGTCGCGGTCTTCGAGAGCGAGGCGGCGGCCCTGGACGCGCTGGAGCCGGACGGGGAGAACGCGGCCGCCGTGGTCGCGCTCGCCGCCCGCACCGGCCGTGACCGGCTCACCTGCGAACTCGCCGAAGCGCTGCGGGGCTTCTTCTTCCGCCGGAAGTACCACACGCGCTGGATCGACGTGTGCGGGCAGGCCCTCGAAGCGGCCGGGCGGTTGCGCGACGACCTCGTCCTGGCGCGGATGCACTACGAGACCGCCTTCGCGCTGTACGACCGCGCGGGCGACGGCGACAACGACGCCGCCCGGCACCACTACGAGCGGGCGCGCACCCTCGCGGCCGGCATCGGGCACGCGCGCACCGCGTCCTCCGCTCTGGAGGGCCTGGGGCAGCTCGCGCTCCGGGAAGGCCGTCCCCACGACGCGATCGCCCTCTTCCGGCAGGCCACCACCGCGCTCGGCGACATCGAGCACCCACGGGGGCGTGCCCTGCTGGAGTACCACCGGGGCCGCGCCCACAGCGCCGCCCGCGACCACGCGGAGGCGGCGCGGCTGCTGCTGAACGCGCGCCGCCTGTTCGCCGCCCTGACCGACCGCCACGACCCCGCCGTCCCCCGCCCGGACCGCTACAACGAGGCCCGCGCCCTCACCCGCTACGCGGAAGCCCGTCTCCGCGCCGACCGCCCCGACGAGGCACTGGCGGGCCTCGACGAGGCGATGGCCCTGTTCCCGCCCGGCGTCGCCCCGAAGGAGCGGGCGGACGCGGTACTGCTGCGGGGCGACGTCCTGGCTGCGAGCGGCGACCTGGAGGGCGCCCGCCGGGAGTGGCGGGTGGCGCTGGAGACGTATACGGGGATCGGCAGTGTGAAGGCCGCTGCGGTGCGGTTGCGACTGGCCGCGCGGGGGGTCGACGGTGCGGTTGCCGACGGCTCGTAGGGGCGGGCGCACCACCGCTGCGCGGCGGTGTCCTCAAGCGCCGGACGGGCTGGTTTTCGCTGAGCTCAGCCGTATTAAGCCTGTCCGGCGATTGAGGACGCCTCGCAGGGCGCTCGCCGCCGCGCGGCCGCGCGACTGGCACGTCATCCTCGGCGCCCGGCCGCAGGTTCACCACCGCTGCGCGGCGGTGTCCTCAAGCGCTGGGCGGGCTGGTTCTGGCTGAGCTCAGCCGTATTCAGCCTGTCTGGGGGCACCTCCCAGCGGTAGCTGGGGGAGATTGAGGACGCGCCCGCAGGGCGCTCGCCGCCGCGCGGCCGACACGGTCATCCCCGGCGCACGGCGGCAACCGTCAGTACGGCGGGTGGCAGGCCTTCTCCCACCCGGACCGTGATCTCGCCCTCCCAGGCCGGGCCGAATCGGGCCAGGCAGGCGTGGGCGGCCGTCGCCGCCGTCTGCGGTGTGGTCCACCACTGCGGGGCCCGCCAGCGGGCCGTGAGCTCCGGGCCGTCGCGCAGGGCGAGCCCGCAGTCTTCGTTCAGGCCGCCCGGCTCGGGAACGGCGACGACGCCGCACCCCGGATACCGGTCGAACAGTGGCCCCGCGACCTCCCTCGTCGGCCGTCCCGTCGCGGCGGGGCGGGCCACGACGATGTCCGTCATGTTCAGCCAGCGGGCATCCGGCTCTCCTTCGGCGGCCACGAGGTGGGGGTCGGGGAGGTGCCCGGCCTCGGCGCCCTGCACCGCCGCGGGGTAGTGGCGGACCGTGACCGTCGGGGCGTCCCCGTCGTGCTCCTCGAAGTGGGCCGTCACGAACGCCGGGGGAGGGGCGGGGTCCCGGCGCCGGTCGTGCGGACGCCGGGGGACGGCTACGGGTCGGACGACCGCGGGGTCGGCCGGTTCGGGCAGCCCGAGGTGTTCGTAGAACAGGCCGCGCAGCAGGGCCATCGACCGCATCGGACGGGACGTCACCAGGCCGCCCACCTCGGCCAGCCGTTCGTCGCCGGGCTGCGTGGCCGCGGCGTCGGCCAGCTGCCCGGCCAGCGGGCGTCCCGTCGTGACGCGCGGCAACAGCCCGCCGAGGAGGTCCATCGGCGAGCCGGGTGCCACCACGCCCTCGTCGAAGGCGCCCAGCAGGCCGGGAAGGCCCAGCGCGACGCCGTAGAGGGTGACCGAGCCGTGATCGCCGATGAACGCGTCGGCGGCGGTCAGGGCGGCCTTCCAGGTGTCCGTCTCCGGGACGGGCAGGACGAGGCCGGCGCGGACGAACGGCGCGAGCCAGGTGTGTACCTGCCAACCGCCGTGGCCGTGCCAGGCGTTGGGGTGCACCGCGGCCACCACGCGGTATTCGTCCTGCGGCAGCTCGGCGAGCGCCCGGCGTACCGTGTCGCCGCCGTGCCCGAGGAGGGAACGTCGGCCCCAAGTCGACGTCAGGACCAGCAGTTTCTGGCCGGGGCGTACGCCTAGGGCCGCCCGGTAGGCGTCCCGGAACGGGGCGGAGGCCCGCAGTTGGTCGGCGCACGGATCGCCGACGACGGTGGCGAAGGGCACCGCTCCGGGGCAGCCGTCGCGCAGGCGTTCGCGTTGTTCGTCGTGGGACAGGACGATCGCGGAGGGGATCAACCGGCCGTCATGGACCAGCCATTCGTCCGTCAGGCCGAAGGCTCCCGGCTCCCGGCTCCCGGCTCCCGGCTCCCGGCTCCCGGCTCCCGGCTCCCGGCTCCCGGCTCCCGGCTCCCGGCTCCCGGCTCCCGGCTC
>NZ_JBVIQR010000008.1:146514-216832 GCF_055576875.1 Streptomyces sp. NPDC033229
CGGCTCCCGGCTCCCGGCTCCCGGCTCCCGGCTCCCGGCTCCCGGCTCCCGGCTCCCGGCTCCCGGCTCCCGGCTCCCGGCTCCCGGCTCCCGGCTGAGTGTTTTATTGTATCCGGCACCGTGCGGAGCGCATATGAGTGGTGCGGAAATATTCTGCAATTCCCCGCCGCGGCTGCTGCTGACCGCGAGGTCGAATTTCAGATCGCACGCCTCGTCCCAAGGAATGCACGGCATTTCCCGCGCGGCGATGAATTCCCGCATTCCCCCCTCGAACGCCGACGAACCCGTGCACGTGAAATGCACCTGTATCCGCGTATCGCCCTCGAAGACGGAGAGGAGATCCAGCAGGCGGGTCGCGGAGGTGACGTTGTGGATGACGCCGAGGACGTGGTGGGTCGCGTCGATCGTGCGCCAGCGCTCCGGCCCGCCGGGCGCGGCGAGGTGCGTCTGCCCGGGTGGCACCGGCACCGCGTCCTCCCCATGACGATCGCGTCGGCCGTGGCTCTCCCCGGACGGCCCCGGCCGACGATACCTTGCGCCTGTTCGGGTGCGGGGCGGTCCCGTTCGACGGCCGGCGGATCGGTGCGGGCACGCTCGCCCGCGCGTCCGCCCTCGCCCCCCGGCAGCCGCCGTCGCCCGATGGTGGTAACCCCGTAGCGCCCCAGGAATACGACGCAGCATCGCCCTGTTGCCGCTGCCGGGGGCCCTGGACGACGAGCGGAAGAGGCAGGCACGCGATGAGCGGCAGCACGGTGGAGCTCACCAAGGACAACTTCGACGAGATCGTCTCCGACAGCGGATTCGTGCTCATCGACTTCTGGGCGGAGTGGTGCGGGCCGTGCCGGAAGTTCGCGCCCGTGTACGAAGGGGCGGCCGGGCGTCATGACGATCTGGTCTTTGCCAAGGTCGACACCGAGGCGCAGCCGGAGCTGGCCGCCGCCTTCGAGATCCAGTCGATTCCGACGCTGATGATCGTGCGGGACAACATCGCGGTGTTCGCCCAGCCCGGTGCGCTGCCGGAGGCCGCGTTGGAGGACGTCATCAAGCAGGCCCGCGCGCTCGACATGGACGAGGTCCGGGCCTCGGTCGCGCAGGCCCAGGCGGACGCGGAGGCGCAAGCGGGCGGCGAGCGGCGCGACGGTGAGTGAGCTGCTGCTGGTCCGGCACGGTGAGACCGAGTGGAGCCGTTCCGGGCGGCACACCGGGCTGACCGATCTGCCGCTGACCGAGGTCGGTGAGGGACAGGCGACGGCGCTACGGCCGCTGCTCGCGGTGCGCACGGTGTCCCTGGTGTTGGCGAGCCCGCTGGGGCGGGCCGTGCGGACCGCCGAACTGGCCGGGCTCACGGACGTACAGACCGACCCCGACCTGCGGGAATGGGACTACGGCGGCTACGAGGGCGTGACGACCCCGGAGATCCAGCGCACCCGGCCCGACTGGTACCTGTGGGACGACGGGGTGATCCCCGGGCCCGCCGAGCACCCGGGGGAGACGCTCGAAGAGGTGGGCGCACGGGCCGACCGGGTGCTGGCACGGATCGCGCCGCGCTTGGGTTCGGCGGACGGCGGCGATGTGGTGCTGGTCGCGCACGGGCACTTCCTCCGGGTGCTGACCGCTCGTAGGCTCGGGCTGCCGCCCGCGGCCGGCGCGCTGTTCCGGCTGGACACGGCCACGGTCAGCCGGATCGGCACGGAGCACGGGCGCCCGGCGCTCGTGGCCTGGAACACGCCGTCCGCCGGGGCGTCCGGAAGGTCCGGGGCATCCGGGACGCCGGGGACGTCCGGGAGCGGAGCTTCCACCGTCGCTATACCCGACGACGCTCCCGAAACCGCGTCCGAAGGGTCTCCCGGGCGTGTCGGAACCGGGGCGGGGGCCGCGTCGGCACGATGATCGGGACGTTGGGCCCGATCTTCATATGACTCGTTTGAACCGTTCTTGCAGGAGGAAGCCAGTATGGCCACGAACCGCACCGCGCACACGGTCTGGGAAGGCGAACTGCTCAAGGGCAGTGGCATCGTCACCTTCGACTCGTCCGGCATCGGCGACTACCCGGTCTCCTGGCCGTCCCGCGCCGAGCAGGCCAATGGCAGGACGAGCCCCGAGGAGCTGATCGCGGGCGCTCACTCCAGCTGCTTCTCCATGGCCCTCTCGCACGGGCTGACCGGCGCCGGCACCCCGCCGACCCGCCTGGAGACCAAGGCCGAGGTCACCTTCCAGCCGGGCGAGGGCATCACCGGCATCCACCTCACCGTGCGCGGCGAGGTGCCCGGCCTGGACGAGGACGGCTTCGTCGCGGCTGCCGAGGACGCCAAGAAGAACTGCCCGGTCAGCCAGGCGCTCACCGGCACGACGATCACGCTCTCGGCCGAGCTGGCCTGACCGCCCGTTCTCAGGAGCCGCTCCCGACCGACACCGGGACAGCCGCTTCCGGCGGCCGGGAGCGGCTCGTCACGAGGCGCGGGCACCACGGGGGCGGTGACCATCGTGCGCCCCACCGCTTCACGGCGGTGGGGTGTTCTCACCCGCCGGACGGGTCGCTCGGTGCGACGCGTTGCAGTAGTCCCCAGCTGAATTCCGCCACGTACTCCGCGCGCTCCCCGGCGGCGTCCGGTGCCGTGAACGACAGCCGCCAGCGGGTGGGGGCCGTGCCCTCCATCGGGCGCGCGGGCGGGAAGGCACGCGCCACCTCGTCCACGGTGCACGCCCAGGGCCGCAGATCACGGATCGTACGCAGCGCCGGGCCGGGCAGGCCGGGGGCGCGGACCAGCCACTCGTTCCAGACCGCGCCGCCGGGCGCGCTCAGCACCTCGAACCTCAAGTCGGGCCAGAGCGGCACGCGCCACGTCAGGGCGTCGAAGGTCAGGTCCCCCACGCGGCGCTCGGAGACCGTCTCGGGCGGACCGAGCACGGAACGGTAGCGGGCGCCCGCCGTGCGGCGGCGCGGGGAATGCAGCATGGCCTGCCAGCGGCGGTTGGCCTCGCGCATCTCCGAGCGGTCGACGCCCAGTTCACGCAGGGCGTCCTCGACCAAACCGGGCTGGTGGTCGGCCATCCGGCGCAGCAGCACGAGCTGGAACGCGAGCGGGTCGAAGGCGGGGGTGGCGGAGGGGCCGTGCGCTGAGCTCATGGGGGCATCGTCGCGCACCGCGTCCGGTCCCCGGCGTCGGTCGGGGGTCTTCGTCGCCGGGCGTGGCGATATCGCGACACCGACCGTCGGGAACCAGCCACGCTGACGGGTGATCAGTACCGGCGTCGGGCGGCCCGTCGACGGATGTCGTCGAAGCTTTACCCGCCGTCACCCCGTAGCTGGCCCGTGGGCCGCCTACGTCACGGGCCCGGCCGGTACGGTCTGGACATGACCGAAATCGACCCGCAGCGAACCGCCTTGGTGATCGTCGACCTCATGGAGCGCATCGTGGCGCTTCCGCTCGCGCCGCGCTCCGGCGACGAAGTGGCGGAGAGGTCTGTGGAGTTGGCGCGGGCGTTCCGCAAGGCGGGGGCGCCGGTCGCGGTCGTACGGGTGGAGCGGCCGGGGGTGGTGGAGCAACCACCCGGCAGTGCGCTGCTCGACGGGATCGCCGAACCGGGTGACATCGAGGTCGTCAAGGGGACCGTCGGCGCGTTCCACGGCACCGGGCTGGACGCGCGGCTGCGGGAGCGCGGGGTGCGGACGCTTGTCCTCACCGGGATCGCCACCAACCTCGGTGTGGAGTCGACCGCCCGCGCCGCCGCCGATCACGGCTATGAGCTGGTGTTCGTGGAGGACGCCATGAGCGCCCTGACCGAGGCGGAGCACCGGGCGTCGGTGACGCTCGACATGCCCCGGCTGGGCACGGTCGTCACGGCCCGCGATCTGCGCCTGACCGGCTGAGGCGGCCTTTCGCCTGGCCGGCGGGACTTCGGCTGCGGGCCGTCTTTGCCGCCTGCGGCGGCGAGCGCCCTGCGGGCGCGTCCTCATCGCCGGACGGGCTGATTTCAGCCCGTCCGGCGCTTGAGGACACAGCGCAGCAGCCCGTCCGGCGATTGAGGACACAGCACAGCAGCCCGTCCGGCGCTTGAGGACACCGCCGCGCAGGTGCGGCCCCTCAGAGGTGCGTGTACGGGTCGTCGGGGTCCTCGCCCAGCATCCGCTTGAGCAGGTCGCGCAGGACCGCGCGCTCCCGCGTCGACAGCCCCGCCAGCGGTTCGCGCGCGAAGTTCAGCGACTCGCGCAGCCGGCCGGAGACCTCCCGGCCCGTGTCGGTGGCCGCGGCGAGCTTCACCCGCCGGTCGGCGGGGTCCGGTCGGCGTTCGACCAGGTCACGGGCCTCCAGTCGGTCGATGATGCCGGTGACGTTGGACGGCTCGCACTTCAGCTGCTGCGCGATGCGGCGCATGGGCTGCGGCTCGCCGGCCAGCAGCGCCAGCACCCGCGCCTGGGCGCCGGTGAGGGAGTGCTTGGCCGCCGCCTCCTCGTACTCCTCGTGGTAGCGGGCCACGACGGTCGCGATGAGCTCGACGACTTCGAGGGTGAGGGCATCCGTTCGGGGGACCATGCGACTCAGGCTACTCCGTTGCTTGACAACATGAAATATCGAGGCGCATGGTTGTTTTAGTTGGTGAACCATTAGGAGGCTTCGTTTCATGTCCGCAACGCCCACCACCGGCCGTGAATGGCACCTCGTCGCCCGCCCGCAGGGCTGGCCGAAGCCCGAGGACTTCGCCCTCCGCGAGGTCGCGGTCCCCGAGCCCGGCGAGGGCCAGATCCTCGTCCGCAACATCCACATGTCCGTGGACCCGTACATGCGCGGAAGGATGAACGACGTCAAGTCGTACGTCCCCCCGTTCCAGCTCGACCAGCCCATGGACGGCGGCGCGATCGGTGAGGTCATCGCCTCCCGCGCCGAGGGCTTCGCGGTCGGCGACCACGTGCTGCACGGCCTCGGCTGGCGCGAGTACGCGGTCGGCGACGCCCGGCACGCCGCCAAGGTCGACCCGGACCTGGCCCCGCTCTCCACCTACCTCGGCGTGCTCGGCATGCCGGGCCTGACCGCCTACGCGGGTCTGCTGGAGGTCGCGTCCTTCAAGGAGGGCGACGCCGTCTTCGTCTCCGGCGCGGCGGGCGCGGTCGGCAGCCTCGTCGGCCAGATCGCCCGGCTCAAGGGCGCCTCGCACGTCATCGGCAGCGCGGGCTCGGACGAGAAGGTCCGGATCCTCAAGGAGGAGTACGGCTTCACCGCCGCCTTCAACTACAAGAACGGCCCCGTCGCCGAGCAGCTGAAGGAAGCCGCCCCCGACGGCATCGACGTCTACTTCGACAACGTCGGCGGCGACCACCTCGAAGCGGCCATCTCCTCCCTGAACGTGCACGGCCGCGCCGCGCTGTGCGGTGCGATCGCCCAGTACAACGCCACCGAGCCGACCCCGGGGCCGAGCAACCTCGCCCTCGTCATCGGCAAGCGGCTGCGCCTGAACGGCCTGCTCGTCTCGGACCACCAGGCGCTGCGCCCGCAGTTCATCGAGGAGGTCTCGGCCTGGGTCCGCTCCGGCGAGATCAAGTACAACGAGACGATCGTCAAGGGCATCGACCACGCCGTCGACGCCTTCCTCGGCATGCTCCGCGGCGAGAACACCGGCAAGATGATCGTCAGCTTCGACGCGTAGCCCTTGCTCGGACGGGCTTGTTGTGGCTGGCCTCGGCCACAACAAGCCCGTCCGGCGTTTGAGGACGCGCCCGCAGGGCGCTCGCCGCCGCAGGCGGCAAAAGTCAGCGCGCCCGCCGCCGGCGGCTACTCTTCCGCCATGCGAGATCTTGTAGCGGGCATGACCTACCTGGCCAAAGGCCAGCGCTGGGTGGGGCGGAACCGGAAGCAGTGGGGGTTCGGACTGCTGCCCGGGCTGATCACTCTCGTGGGATACGCGGGCGCGATGGTCGCGCTCGTCCTGTACGCGGACGACGTCGTCGACTGGGCCACGCCCTTCGCCGACGGCTGGGGCTCGCCCTGGCTCGGCCTCTTCCGCGGCGGCCTGACCGCCCTGTTCTTCGGCGGCAGCCTGCTGCTCGCGCTGATCTCCTTCACCGCCGTCACCCTGCTCGTCGGCCAGCCCTTCTACGAGTCGCTCTCCGAGAAGGTCGACCTGTCCGAGGACGGTACCGTCCACGAATCCGGGCTGCCGCTCTGGCGCGAGCTGTGGATCTCCGCCCGCGAGAGCCTCGCCGTGCTCCTCAGGGTGGCCCTCTGGGGCGTGCTGCTCTTCGCCCTCGGCTTCGTGCCCGTCATCGGGCAGACGGTCATCCCGGCGATCGGCTTCTGCGTCTCCGGGTTCTTCCTCACCGAGGAACTCACCGCCGTCGCCCTCCAGCGCCGCCGCGTCCCCCTGCGGGAGCGCCTGCGGATGCTGCGTTCCCGCAAGCTCCTCGCCCTCGGCTTCGGGGTTCCCCTCACCCTGCTCTTCCTGGTGCCGTTCGTCGCGGTGTTCGTCATGCCCGGCGCGGTCGCCGGCGCGACGCTGCTCGCCCGCGACCTCATGGGCGAGACGGCGTCGCAGGACGAGGGCGACGGGCACGACGGAGACGACGGCCGTCGGCTGTCGGACCGCGCCGTCAGCTGAGGACGTCCGCCGACACCAGCCCCGGCGCGGTGGCCGCGGCCTCGGCCAGTACGCCGCCGTCCGGTGACCACACCGCGCTGAGACCACAGGCGTCGTACGGGCCCGCAGGGCCCGTGTGGTTGGCGAGCAGGACGTGCAGGCCGTGGTCCTTCGCCAGCGCCGGGAAGATCGCCACGCGTTCCTCGGCGCCGACGCCCTTCGAGTACAGCGAACTCGCCAGCAGCACCCGGCAGCCGTCGGCCGCCGCGCGGGCCGCGAGCTCGGGGAAGTGCGTGTCGAAGCAGATGGCCAGCCCGAACGCGACACCGCCCAGCGTGAACCGGCCGTCCGCCGACCCCGGCACGAAGCCCGCGGCCCGCTCCGAATCCGTCACGTGCCGCTTGTCGTAGCGCGTGAGCAGCGCGCCCTCCGGCCCGTACACGTACGAGGTGATCGTCGGGCCCGCCGCCGAGCGCCCCGCGCAGTTGACCACCGCGGCGACCCCCGCCGCCGCGCAGGCCTGGCGGACCGGGTCCAGCCGGGGGTCGTCGGGGGCGAAGGCGAGCCGGTCCGGGTCGGCGGCTATCCGCGGCAGCTCGTAGCCGGTGACGGCCAGCTCGGGGAAGACGACGAGCGCCGCACCCCGCTCCGCCGCCTCGGTGACGAACCCGGCCATGCGCGCGACATTGGCGTCGACGTCGCACGGCCGGGCGCTGAACTGCGCCGCTGAGATGATCATGCGTCCATCATGACCGAGAGGCGCCACCCGCCGCCACGGTGAGCACGGCCCGGATCTGCGCGGTGATCGCCTGCCGGTCCCGGACGAACGAGGGGTCCGTGATCCGCCCGGTGGCGGGATCGGTGTTGCCGGTGCCGAACCGCAGCACCGGCGTGTGCAGATGGCCGCCCGGGAGGTACGGGCGCAGCGCGTCGCGCAGCAGCGTCGCCCGGTAGGCGATCTCGTTGGAGAGGTAGTCGCCCCCGCCGCCCTCGCGGGCCGACGAGCCCGGCGTCGGCCCGTCGGGCCGGTGCACGGGCGTGGTGCCGCCCGCCGGGATCTCCGTGACGGCCGTGTTGTCGTACACCGGGTACGGGCCGGTCTGCGCGGCCAGGATGGCGTCGTAGGGCAGGGTCGTCGACGTCCACTGCGGCTGCGGGTGGACGGTCGGCACGCCCGGCGGCACGGGGACGGTCTCGGTGCGGGAGGCGCCCACGTTGTCCCCGAAGCCGCCGCGCCAGGCGCCGTTGGTGTGCTCCAGGTCGAAGCGGCCGTCCCGCCCCTGGCTGATCGTCGTGAACAGGTCCGCCTCCCGCTGCCCGGACTCGAAGTGCGGCAGCAACGTGCGCTCGACGTCACCGGCGGTGAAGTCCGCCCAGCGCACCGGGAAGAGCGCCGCCTCGATCCGTGCCGGACCGGTCGCCGTGTTCACGGTCGTGCCGTCCAGGGCGAGCGCGGCGGCACCCGAGGGGTTGGAGCGCCGGATGTCGGAGTCCAGCTGGAAGGGATCGAAGCCGGTGATCACGACGCGCTTGATGCCCTGGTCGCCCCGGGGCAGCTCGATGGAGTCCTGCCCGCGCGAGCCGCGCTCGACCTTCGCGACCAGCTTCTCCACCAGAGCCGTCCGCCGCGCGTCCGTCATCGCGAACGCCGGCTTCCAGTCGCGCAGCGCCCGCGTCATGCCGAGGCGCGCCCAGTACAGCGGCCGGTCGTCGTCCCGGCTGAGGTCTCCGGAGCGCTCCGGGCCGGCCGCGCGCTCCTGCGCGCGGTCCACGGCCCGCTGCCACAACCGCCGCCCCTCGGCGGTCGCGAGCCGCTCGGCCTCCGCAGCGGTACGCGTACGCGCCAGGGCGCGGGCGAAGCCGGGCGCCACCCCGTCGAACCCCGAGCGCCGCAGGATCTCCTGCGGCACGGGGCCGGTGAGCCGCTCCTCCTCAGCGGTGGGCGGAGTGGCCGATGGCGCCGATGACGCGGCGGGAGCCGCGACGGCAGGGGTGGGCAAGAGGGCGGCGCACGCGAGCACTGCGACGCCGAACGACATCCGGGCCTTCTCAATGGGTCTCATGAGCCGGAAGGAAATCATTGTGCGTGCATGGGCGGAAGGGAAGCACCCAACACCCGTCACGTACAGTCCAGTTCAGGCCACAATGACGAGATGCGAATAGCCGAGTACGCCGCCCCGCTGTTCTCGCCCGGGAGCGGTCAAGGGACCCGTCAGTTCGCCGAGTTGGGCATCGCGCTCCTGCTCGCGTCGCTCATCGGCCTCGAACGCGAGTTACAGCAGAAAAGCGCCGGACTGCGCACGCACACCCTCGTCGGCGTGGGCAGCGCGCTGTTCATGGAGGTGTCGGCCCACGGCTTCGGCGTGACCGAGCTGGCCGGGATCCGCCAGGACCCGTCGCGGGTGGCCGCGCAGATCGTCTCCGGCATCGGCTTCATCGGCGGCGGCCTCATCTTCGTCCGCCGCGACGCGGTGCGCGGCCTGACGACGGCGGCCACGATCTGGCTGACCTGCGCCGTCGGCATGGCGTGCGGCGGCGGCCTGCCGCTGCTCGGCGCGGCGGCGACGGTGGTGCACTTCCTGGTCGTCCGCGGCTTCCCGATGATGACGCGGCGGATGACGGTGGCGCCGGTGGCGGAACAGGTGGAGCTGAGACTGTCCTACCGGACGCGCAGCGGGCTGCTGGGGCGGGTGCTGGAGCTGTGCACGAAGCGCGGCTTCCGGGTCACGGACGTACAGATCGACGCCGAGGCCGCCCCGCGCGGGGACGGCAGCCGGGAGAAGGGCCGGCACAAGGAGGCGGCCCTGGTGCTGAGCCTGGAGGGCAAGGGCTCCGCCCATCCGATCGTGGAGGAGCTGACGGACTGGGACGGCATCCGGGGCGTGGGCCTCAGCGCGCACCGGGACAGCACGGAGTGACAACGTGTTCGCGAAGCTGAGCTGTCCCGGCGGAGTCCGGCACCGCCGGCTGAGGGGGGCAGCAGGTGTGCCCGCACCGGCAACGACCCCCGGGGGGTGTTTGTCGGGAGGCGGGTGCCGGTGACGGGTGTCAGGCTGGCTTCGAAGGCATCCGCGAAGGGAACTTCCATGATCACGACAGAATTCGTCCACGGCTCCCCCTGCTGGCTCGATATCGGCGCTCCGGACGTCCCCGCCACGGCCCGCTTCTACGGTTCGGTGTTCGGCTGGGAGTTCCAGTCCTGGGGTGCGGACCCGGAAACCGGCGAATCCGGCGGCGGTTTCCGGCTGGACGGCAAGGGCGTCGGAGGCATCGGTCCGCTCACCGAGCAGGGGGCCCGCTCGGCCTGGATGATCTACTTCAAGACCGACGACGCCGATGCCACGGCCCAGGCCGTGGAGCGGCAGGGCGGCGCCGTGAGAGTGGCGCCGTTCGACGCGAACGGGTGGGGTCGGATGGCCCAGCTCACCGACCCCCAGGGCGGGCAGTTCGCCGTCTGGCAGGCGGGGGAGAAGGCCCAGGGCGGCATGGAGGTCACCGACCGGCCGGGCGCCCTGTGCTGGACCGAGCTCTACACCACCGACGCGCCCGCGGCGAAGGCCTTCTACGGTGGCCTCTTCGGCTGGACCGCCCAGGACGTGCCCCTGCCCGGCGACGGGGACGGCACGTACTCCCTCCTCACCCCGGCGGACCAGCCCGAGGAACGGATGCACGGCGGCCTCATGCAGCTCCCGGCCAAGGACCTGTCCCTGAACGGCGGCCGCCCCTACTGGCACCCCGTCTTCGCCACGGCGGACTGCGACGCCACGGTCGCCAAGGTCACCGAGAACGGCGGCAGCGTCCAGATGGGCCCGGAGGACGCGGAGGGCGTCGGCCGCCTGGCGGTCTGCCTCGACCCCAACGGCGCGGACTTCGTGGTGCTCAAGCCGAGCGGGATGTGAGCGCGGGCGCCCTCGCCCGACGCCGACGGCGTGCGGGAGGCGGCCTCGGTCGACGTTCCCGCGTCGGCGCCGCACCTTTGCTGTGGGCCCGGGACGGCGAGTGATGTCCCGGGCCCGCATTCATGCGGTGATCAGCAGGTGCGTCCGACGTAGTGTGCGCCGTCGATCTTGCTGGCCGACCCCAGCCAAGTGGTGCCGGGGACCACGCAGCGCTCGTAGTTGGGGCCCCACACCTCGACCTCGATGACGATGTGCGAGCCGTCACCGGTGCAGTGGTTGTAGAACGCGTCACTCCCCGTCTTGTAGAACCCGCAGGGGTTCAGGGCCGTGGGGGTGGCGGAGGCCGCCGAGGCCAGTCCGACGGCGAGGGCCATGGCGCCGAGGGCGGCGGTCAGAGAACGGCGAACGTTCACGGGTAACTCCTCATATGCGTACGCGATGCGGCGCCCGTGTTCCGGGCGCAGGGAGAGCGTCGCGCCCTCCGCCCCGGTCGTCGCGCGATCTCGCCCGGACGAGTGGCGGAGTCCACCGGTTCGAGTGCGAACGCGGCACTTCGGCCCGCTCAGCAGTGCCGTGCCGCGTACGCGGCTGTGTCCCGGCGTGCGGCAGGTCTGCCCACACCTTGGTGCCCTCCGTGGCCGGAGCGGGTTCGGTGATGCCCCGGCTGGAGGTCGAACTTCACGTGGCGCACCGGCTGCAACGGCAGCAAGTCTTCGAGAGGGACAGTCCGCTGGACTATGTGGGGTACATCCACGAGGCTGCGCTGCGCATGCAGTTCGGCGGTAGGAAGGTGAAATGGACCGCATCTTCTGGGAAGAGCCCTTCTGCGGAGCAGGGAACAACTGCTTCCGAATAGGCATCGACACTGATGGGAACCCCTACATCGCGGTCAGCGGGTCCGAGGACCACTACGTCACCGACACCCATGACGCATTGCGTGCGTTGATCCGCGACATCAAGGCCGGCAAAGCCGATCACCTCCTCTGAGGAGCCGCCGCCCCATGGCAGATGACATCGTCGACGCGCTCGACCTCGACACCAAGGCCCGGCTCCTGTCCGGGCAGGACATGTGGTTCCTGCCCGCCGTCCCCCGCATCGGGTTGCGTTCGATCGTCATGTCCGACGGGCCCGTCGGCGTGCGCGGTGTGCGGTGGAGCGCCGATGATCCCTCGCTCGCGCTGCCCAGTCCCACCGCGCTCGCCGCCACCTGGGACCCGGCACTCGCCCGCCGCGCGGGCCGGGTCCTCGCGGCAGAAGCACGGCGCAAGGGCGTGCACGTGCTGCTCGCGCCGACCGTCAATCTGCATCGCTCCCCGCTCGGGGGCCGGCACTTCGAGGCGTACAGCGAGGATCCGTACCTCACAGCCGCCATCGGCACCGGCTATGTGCGGGGCGTGCAGGACGGCGGGGTCGCCGCCGTGGTGAAGCACTTCGTGGCCAATGACGCCGAGACCGAGCGGTTCACCGTGAACAACAAGGTCTCCGACCTCGCCCTGCGCGAGCTGTATCTGGCCCCCTTCGAGGCCATCGTCAAAGACGCCCGTCCGTGGGGCGTCATGGCCGCGTACAACCAGGTCAACGGGGTGACCATGACCGAGCACGGCCACCTCCAGAACGACGTCCTGCGCGGCGAGTGGGGCTTCGACGGCGTGATCGTCTCCGACTGGCTCGCCGCCCGTGACACCGTGCGCGCCGCGCTCGGCGGACTCGATGTGGCGATGCCGGGGCCGGTGACGGTCTACGGTCCGGCGCTCGCCGCCGCCGTGCGGGCCGGGGACGTGCCCGAGTCGGTGGTCGACGACGCCGTGCGCCGCGTGCTGCGGCTCGCCGCCCGGGTCGGCGCCCTGGGTGATACACCTCAGGCGTGCCCGCCCGATCCAGACGACGGCATCGACCTCGCCCGCGAAATCGCCGCCCGATCCTTCGTGCTCGTACGCAACGCGCCCGTCCATGGCACGCCCGCCCTGCCCCTCGACCCCGCACGGGCTCCCCGCGTCGCGCTCCTCGGCGGCGCCGCCCGTGACGCCCGCATCCTCGGCGGCGGCTCCGCGCAGGTCTTCCCCGCCCGTGTCGTCTCGCCGCTGGACGGGCTCCGCGCCGCCCTGCCCGAGGGCGCGGTCGCCTACGCAGTCGGCGCCGAACCCGGCGACGAACTCCTCGTCGCGGGCGTGGGGTTCATGCTGCGGGCCGTGTGCCGGGACGCCGCCGGGCGGGTGCTGGGGGAGGAGCGGGTGCCCAGTGGCATGGTGCAGTGGCTCGGCGATCTGCCCGCCGGGGTCGGCTACGACGCCCTGCACACCGTCGAGGTGACCGGCACGTTCACCCCGCGCGAGAGCGGTTCGCACATCTTCGGTACGAAGGGGGTCGGTGCCTTCCGGCTCGTCGTCGGCGGGCGGACGCTCTTCGACGGGGAACAGGGCGCCGATCACGCCGATCCCTTCGAGGCGTTCCTCGGCTCGCCCGTGGAACGTGGCCGGGTCGCTCTCGAAGCGGGCGCGGCCGTCGAGGTCTCCCTCACCTGCGTCGTCGCCAAACCGGACCACGCCCCCATCGAGGCCGTCGGCTTCTGCCTTCTGCACCGCGCACCCGAGCGCGACGCGGAAGAACTGCTGGCCGAGGCGGTCGCCGTCGCGGCCTCGGCGGATGCCGTCGTCGTCGTGGTCGCCACCACCGAGCGCGTCGAAAGCGAAGGCTTTGATCGCACCACCCTCGCCCTCCCCGGCCGCCAGGACGAGCTCGTCGCCCGGGTGGCCGCCGTCAACCCCCGCACCGTCGTGGTCGTCAACTCCGGCGCACCCGTGGAGCTGCCGTGGCGCGACGACGTCGCCGCCGTGCTGCTCGGCTGGTTCCCCGGCCAGGAGGCGGGCGGGGCCCTGGCGGACGTGCTTCTGGGCGCGCGCGAGCCCGGCGGCCGCCTGCCCACCACCTGGCCGGTACGGCTCGCGGACGCGCCGGTGACGCGGGTCGTCCCGGTGGACGGTGAACTCGCTTATGCGGAAGGCGTGTTCATCGGCTACCGTGCGTGGGAGAAGGCGCGGGCGGCCCCCGCCTACGCCTTCGGTCACGGCCTGGGCTACACCGACTGGTCGTACGAGACCCTTGATATCGACATAGGCGACATAGGCGCTACTGCCACGGCCCGCGTCCGCGTCCGCAACACCGGCAGTCGCCCCGGCCGCGAGGTCGTCCAGATCTATCTGGCCGTCCCGCCCGGTGACAGGGCCGGGCGTCCGGCCCGGCGGCTGGCCGGCTTCGCCTCCGTCGAGGCCAGGCCCGGTGAGACGGCGGAGGCGGTCGTCGCGCTGGATCCCCGGGCCTTCGAGGTCTGGGACGACGAGGCGGCCGGCCGGCGCCGGATCCCCGGCACCTACACCGCCGAGGCCGGCCGCAGCATCGCCGACCGCCGGCTGACCGCACCGGTCACGGTGGGGTAAGAGACCGGGGCGGGGCCACCTGACAGGCCCCGCCCCTCCTCACCGCGCGGTGATCGTGCGGTACGCCATGTCGGCCAGCGTCCGCTGTCCCCTCCTGTTGGGGTGGAACCAGTCCCACTGGCTCAACTCCTCGCCGGTGAAGGCGTAACCGCTGACCGCGGTGTCGAAGCGGCACAGCTTGTCCCGCGCACAGGCGGTCTTGAGCACGTGGTTGTACGCGGCGACCCGCTTGGCCACCTGGTCGCGGCGGTCCACGGCGGCCGCGTCCACCGCCTCGGAGTCGCCGAGCATCGACGGGCAGATGCCCAGCTTCCAGACCGTCTTGGCATAGCCGTTCGTCCGCCCCTGCGACCACAGCCGCTTGAGGTCCGGCACGCCCGCCACGTACACCTGTGCTTTGGGCAGGGAACGGCGGAGCTCCTTGAGGGAGGACTCGAAGTCCTCCTGGAACCGCTCCACCGGCGTCATATCGGCCACATTCTTGCGGCAGGCGTCATTGGCCCCGAGCAGCACCGTCACGAGCTGCGGCTTCCGCGCTATCGCCGACCGCATCTGCGCGGGCAGGTCCGCCATCCGCGCGCCCGTCCTCGCGTAGTTCCAACTGCTCGTCTGCGGGTACGGCAGCAGCCGTTGGGCCAGGCTGTTCACGGTGGTGCCGGTGGCCCAGGAGGCCTCGGGGCAGTCGGCGAGCACGGAGCAGGCGTCGAAACCGCGGGTGATGGAGTCGCCGAGCGAGGCCATCGACGCGGGGTGGGCGTTCCAGGCGGGCTCGGGTGCGGCGCTGGGCTTCGCGGCCGCCTTGGCCGAGCCACTGTTCGTCCCGTCGTCGCAGCCCGCGACGAGGAGTGCGGCCGAGAGCGCCGCCACCGCGGCCCGTACCATCCGGGGCCGCCGCCCCGTGCTGCTGCGCATCGTGTTTCCCCCATCCGGCCGGGTGGTATCTGTCCTGGATCGACGGTACGTCACCCTGCGGGGCTCGTTCTTGCCGCCTCTCGCCCGACCGGCGGGTCTTTGACTGCCGACCGCTGTGCCGCCTGCGGCGGCGAGCGCCCTGCGGGCGCGTCCTCAAACTCCCCCAGCTACCGCTGGGAGGTGCCCCCAGACGGGCTGGTTTCGGCTGAGCTCAGCCGAAACCAGCCCGTCCGGCGTTTGAGGACACCGCCGCGCAGCGGTGGTGCGCATCGTGATCCGCCGGACAGGCTCTGGCAACACGTCATCCCCTGTCCCTTTTCAGGAGAATTGCTCCTGATGGTGTTTACTGTTGGTAACCTCGTGGGCTGGTACGGGAGTGGTGCGCGAGGCCGCTGGGGAAGGTGAACCTCGAACCGCACTGGAGGTCCCGGTGACGACACGTGGAGTTCTGTACGTCCACTCCGCGCCCCGCGCGCTGTGCCCGCACGTCGAATGGGCCGTCGCGGGCGTGCTCGGTGTGCGCGTCACCCTCGACTGGGTCCGACAACCCGCCGCGCCCGGCACCTGGCGCGCCGAGTTCTCCTGGCAGGGCGAGATCGGCACCGCCTCCAAGCTCGCCTCCGCGCTGCGCGGCTGGCATCTGCTGCGCTTCGAGGTGACCGCCGAGCCCTGCGCCACGGCGGAGGGCGAGCGCTACAGCTCCACCCCCGACCTGGGCATCTTCCACGCCGTCACCGGCATCCACGGCGACATCCTGATCCCCGAGGACCGGCTGCGGGCGGCGCTGGCCCGCGCGGTACGGGGGGAGACCGAGCTGGCGGCCGAGGTGGCGAAGCTGCTCGGCAAGCCCTGGGACGACGAGCTGGAACCTTTCCGCTACGCGGGCGAGGGCGCTCCCGTCCGGTGGCTGCACCAGGTCGTCTGAGCCACGTCCGAGCCACACGATCGAACGTCCGTCTGTCACTGTTTGAGTGAACCCGGCTACATTTCCCCCGTGATCCACCCAGGATCCATGCCATTCACGGGGGGTAGTGGTGAGTTTCGTACGCGTGGCCAAGGCGGTGGCGATCGGCTCGGGGGGCTTGCTGTTCGGGTGGGGCGTGCTGTTCTTCTTCCTCAATATGGGCGGCCGTTCCTACTGCCCCGGCGGAGCCTGCGCGACCGGCAGGGACGCCGCGCTCGGCCTCTCCGTCACGTTCCTCGTCGTCGGCCTCGCCGCCCTGATCGCCTCGCTCGCCATCGCGGCGAACACGGAGTCGTGGCGCAAGCGGAGCCGGTTCGCCTTCGCCGTCGGCGGGCTGGTCGTGGGGCTGCTGCCCGGCTGGCTCTGGCACGACTCGCTCATCGGCCAGCGGGTGCGGCTGGACTGGCACGCGCCCGCCGACCGCCCCGAAGCCGTTCGCGGCGTCGGCAATTGGAGCGTCGGCAGCACCGTCGTCCGGGCCCGTACCGACGGCCTCACCGCGTACGCCGGGCGTGACGGCCAGGTGCGGTGGGAGCTGACCGCCCCCGTCCGGGAGTCCGTCTGCGCCATGAGTGCCCGCACCAGCAAGGGCACCGGCCTGGTCGCCTTCAGCGGATACCTCAAGCCGTGTACGACCCTCGCGCTCGTGAACCTCTCCACCGGCAAGAGCGTGTGGCAGCAGAAGATCAAGGGTGACGAGTCGTTCCCGGTCGCGACGGACGGGCGGATCGCCCTCGCCGACGGCACGGCCGTCGTCCTGGAGGAGGAAGCCGTGCGCGGCCTCGGCGCGGAGGACGGCAAGCAGCGGTGGAAGCGCCCGGTGCCGCACGACTGCCAGGCCGTGACCGTCGAAGCCTCCGCGGCCCGGCTGCTGCTCGTCGAGCAGTGCCGCAAGGGCCGTGTCGGCGACATCACCATGCGGCTGACGTCGCTGGACGCCCGTACGGGCAAGGAGCGGTGGAGCAGCCCGCTGCCCGTGAAGTCGGGCTACGCGTCGCTGTACACGGTGTCGGTCGAGCCGGCCGTCATCGCACTCAAGGAGCGGGACGAGCGCGGCACCGCCGCCGTGCTGTCCTTCGACGACAAGGGCCGCACCCGGGCGACCGTCCCGTTCTCCGGCCGCACGGAGACCCTGGCCATCGGCAACGGGGGTTTCAAGGCCAGGCCCGCGCTGACCGCCCTCGTCGTCGGCGACACCCTCGTCACGGCGGCGAAGGACCCGGGCGAGAACCTCTACGCGCGGCGGGTCAGTGGCTACTCCCTCGCCGACGGTCGCCGGCTGTGGAGCAAGAAGTACGGATCGGGCAAGGTGTACTCGGACGAGGTCGAGGCGCTCGCGATGCGGCCCGGCGGACCGCTGGTCGTCCTGACGAAGAGCCTCACCGACGGCACCGTCCGCCCCCTCGACCCCCGCACCGGACGTCAGGCCGGGGACATCGAGCCGGTGAGCGGACGGGACGACCTGGTGGGAAGGACCGGGGCGGAGCTGCTGCCCGACGCCGATCGCGGCTACGTCGTCGTCAACCACGACGGCACCGACGACGCCCCGCCCGTCTGGGGCGCCTCGCGCTGAGCCGCCGGGCCGGCGGGCCACCGGATCGGGGGAACGCGAAGGGCCGCCCGGTCGGATGACCGGGCGGCCCTTCGTCAGGTGTTGACGAGCGGTGATCAGACCGAGCGGAGCGCGAGGACCACGTTGTGGCCGCCGAAACCGAAGGAGTTGTTGATCGCCGCGATGGAGCCCTCGGGGAGGGGGCGGGGCTCGCCACGGACGACGTCCGCGTCGATGTCCTCGTCCATCTCCTCGATGTTGATGGTCGGCGGCGCCATCCGGTGGTACAGGGCGAGGACGGTCGCGACCGTCTCGATGCCGCCGGCGCCACCGAGCAGGTGACCGGTCATCGACTTCGTCGCGGAGATCGCGACGTGGTCGAGGTCGTCACCGAGGATCTTGCGGAGCGCCTTGACCTCGGCCGCGTCACCCTGCGGGGTGGACGTGGCGTGCGCGTTGAGGTGGACGACCTCCGACGGCTTCAGGTCGGTGGAGTCCAGCAGGTTCTGCAGGGCTGCGGCGATGCCGCGGCCCGTCGGCTCGGGCTGCGCGATGTGGTGGCTGTCCGCGGACAGACCCTGGCCCAGCACCTCGCAGTAGACCCGGGCGCCGCGCTTCGCGGCGTGCTCGGCCGACTCCAGGATGACGACGCCCGCGCCCTCGCCGAGGACGAAGCCGTCACGGCCCTTGTCGTACGGGCGGGAGGCCTTCTCGGGCTCGTCGTTGTTCTTCGACATCGCCATCATGTTGGCGAACGCCACGATGGGGAGGGGGTGGATGGCCGCCTCGGTGCCGCCGGCGACGACCACGTCGGCACGGCCGGTGCGGATCATCTCGACGGCGTAGCCGATCGCCTCGGCGCCGGACGCGCAGGCGCTGACCGGGGTGTGCACACCCGCCTGGGCGCCCACCTCCAGGCCGACGTTGGCGGACGGGCTGTTGGGCATCAGCATCGGCACGGTGTGCGGGGAGACGCGGCGGACGCCCTTCTCCTTGAGCACGTCGTACTGGTCGAGCAGGGTGGTCACGCCGCCGATGCCGGAGGCGATGACCGTGCCGAGACGCTCGGGGGCGATGGAGGCGTCGTCACCGGCCTTGGCGGTGAAGCCCGCGTCGGCCCACGCCTCACGCGCGGCGATCAGCGCGAACTGCGCCGACCGGTCCAGCTTGCGGGTGAGCGGGCGGGGCAGGACGTCCTCGGGGTCGACGGCCACCCGGGCGGCGATACGGACCGGAAGGTCGGCGAAGCGCTCACCCACCAGGGGCTTGACGCCGGAACGCCCGGCGAGCAGCCCTTCCCAGGTCGATGCGCTGTCGCCACCCAGCGGTGTGGTTGCGCCGATACCGGTGACGACCACGGTGCGATTGGTCGAGTTCACAGGAATTCTGTCTCCACGTGTAGAGGTGCTGGAACCGCCACCGCCGGGGTGGCGACGAACGCTTGGATCAGTCCTGGTGCTTCAGGATGTAGTCGGCAGCGTCACCGACGGTCTTGAGGTGCTTGACGTCCTCGTCGGGGATCTTCACGTCGAAGCGCTCCTCGGCGGCGACGACGACCTCGACCATGGACAGCGAGTCGACGTCCAGGTCGTCGGTGAAGGACTTGTCCAGCTGGACGTCCTCGACGGGGATGCCGGCGATCTCGTTGACGATCTCCGCGAGACCCTTGAGGATCTCTTCCTGAGTGGCGGCCATGATGGCGCTCCTTCGATATTGCGGTGGAACTGCGATGTGAGAACTGCGTATGTGGTGAGGGACCGCGACGGCCGGTGGAAGCCGGTCCGGCGCGGAACTCGCCTAGGGGAGGGTAACGACCGTGGCGGCGTACACGAGACCCGCCCCGAACCCGATGACGAGCGCGGTGTCCCCGCTCTTCGCCGCCCCTGTCGCCAGGAGCCGCTCCATGGCCAGCGGAATGGAGGCCGCGGAGGTGTTGCCCGTGGTCTCCACGTCACGGGCGACCGTGACGGTGTCCGGCAGCTTCAGCGTCTTGACCATCGAGTCGATGATCCGCATGTTGGCCTGGTGCGGGATGAAGACGTCCAGGTCCTCCGGGCTGACACCGGCCTCGTCCAGCGCCTGCTGGGCGACCTTCGCCATCTCGAAGACGGCCCAGCGGAAGACCGCCTGGCCCTCCTGGGTGAGCGCGGGGAAGCGTACCTCGGTCTCCTCGCGGTAGGCGTCCCAGGCGATGGTCTGCTTGATGGTGTCGGCCTTGTCGCCCTCCGAACCCCACACGGTCGGACCGATCGCCGGCTCCTTCGAGGGGCCGACGACGACGGCGCCCGCGCCGTCACCGAACAGGAAGGCCGTGGAACGGTCCTCCAGATCGGTCAGGTCCGAGAGCCGCTCGACACCGATGACCAGCACGTATTCGGCGCTGCCGTCGGTGACCATGCCCTTGGCGAGGGTCAGGCCGTAGCCGAAGCCCGCGCAGCCGGCGGAGATGTCGAACGCGGCGGGCTTGCCCGCCCCGATCTTGTGCGCGATCTCGGTCGCGATCGCCGGGGTCTGCTTGAAGTGCGACACCGTCGAGACGATCACGCCGCCGATCTGCTCGGGGTCGATCCCGGCGTTGGCGATGGCCTTGCCCGCGGCCTCGACCGACATCGCGGCCACGGTCTCCTCCGGGCCCGCCCAGTGACGGGTGGCGATGCCGGAGCGCGAGCGGATCCACTCGTCGGACGAGTCGATGTGCTTGAGGATCTCCTCGTTGGGCACCACCCGGACCGGCCGGTAGCCGCCGACGCCGAGGATGCGCGCGTACGGAGTGCCCTTGGCGGGCTTGATCTTCGCGGTCATACTCTCGGGCTCCTTATTCGGCCGGGGTCTCGGCGGCGGCGGTGTGCTCGGCGATCAGCGCACGGGCGGCGTCGAGGTCGTCCGGGGTCTTGAGAGCGAGAGTCTTCACACCGGGCAGGGCACGCTTGGCGAGGCCCACGAGGGTGCCGCCCGGGGCAACCTCGATGATCGCCGTGACGCCCAGCTCCTTGAAGGTATCCATGCACAGGTCCCAGCGGACCGGGTTGGCCACCTGGCCCACGAGCCGGGAGACGACCTCCTGGCCGGTGGCAACGGCCTGGCCGTCCTTGTTGGAGACGTAGACCGTGTGCGGATCGGTGACGGTCAGCTCCGAGACCGCCGACTCCAGTGCGGTGACGGCCGGGGCCATGTGCGGCGTGTGGAAAGCGCCGGCCACCTTCAGCGGGACGACCCGCCGGGTGCCCTCGGGCTTGTCCTCGGCCAGCGCCGCCAGCTGCTCCAGGGTGCCGGCGGCCACGATCTGGCCCGCGCCGTTGACGTTCGCGGGGATCAGGCCGAGCTTCTCCAGATGCGGCAGGACCACCTCGGGCTCACCGCCCAGCAGGGCCGACATGCCGGTCCCGGCGGCCGTCGCCGCCTGGGCCATGGCCAGACCGCGGCGGCGTACGAGCGTCATGGCGGCCTGCTCGGACAGCACGCCGGTGAGCGCCGCGGCGGCCAGCTCGCCGACGCTGTGGCCGGCGGCGGCGCCGACGAGGCGCGCGAAGTCCTCGGACTTCGGGAACAGCTGACCCGCGGAGACCAGGGCCGCCGCGACCAGCAGCGGCTGGGCCACCGCGGTGTCGCGGATCTCGTCCGCGTCGGCGTTCGTGCCGTAGTGGACCAGGTCCAGGTCGATGGCAGCCGACCACTCCCGGAGGCGGTCTTCAATACCGGGGAGGTCGAGCCAGGGGGTCAGGAAGCCGGGCGTCTGAGCGCCCTGGCCGGGAGCGACGAGTACGAGCACCCTCACACTCTCTCTCGTGGACGGCATCGGCCACCCGTGGGGACAGGGACGAAGAACCGTCAGGGGAATTGTTGACGTCTGACAAAAGACTAAGACTGCGACTCCGCGTCGGCCAGACGCCCCAGGATCAGTGCCACCCGCAGGGTAAAGGCGGAGCGTACATCGGAGGGTGACCATCCGGTGACGTCCGTCACACGTCGGAGGCGGTATCGCACGGTGTTTGGGTGGACGAACAACATCCGCGCCGCACCCTCCAGGCTGCTGGCCTGTTCCAGGTACACGCTCAGCGTCTCCAGCAGGGCGGAGCCCGCTTCCTCCAACGGTCTGTAGATCTCCTCCACCAGCTGCTCACGGGCGCTCGCGTCCCCGGCCATGGCCCGCTCCGGAAGGAGATCATCGGCCAGAACCGGCCGCGGGGCGTCCGGCCAGGCCGCGCACGCCTTGAGCCCGGCGGCCGCGGCCTGCGCGGAACGCGTCGCGGCCAGCAGGTCGGAGACCACCGGCCCGGCCACCACGGGCCCGGCCGCGAACGGGCCGATCAGCGCCTTCGCCGTCTGCAGCGGATTGTCCGAGCCGCCCGCGATCACCACCAGCCGGTCCCCGAGCACCCCGGTCAGCACCTGCAGCTTCGCGTGCCGCGAGGCCCGGCGGATCGCCTCGACCGTCAGCTCGCTGTCCCCGTTGGGCGCGGTGCCCAGCACCACGCAGACGTGCGCGGGCGAGTTCCAGCCCAGCGCGGCGGCGCGGGAGAGCGCCCCCTCGTCGGCCTCGCCCGACAGCACGGCGTTGACCACCAGCGACTCCAGCCGGGCGTCCCACGCGCCGCGTGCCTCGGCGGCCTGCGCGTACACCTGGGCCGTGGCGAAGGCGATCTCACGGGCGTAGACGAGCAGCGCCTCACGCAGCACCGACTCGTCGCCCGGGGCCGCCACCTCGTCGATGGCCGACTCCATGACCTCGATGGTCGTGCGGACCATCTCCACGGTCTGGCGCAGCGTGATCGCCCGGGTCAGCTCCCGGGGGGCCGTCCCGAAGACATCGGTGCTGATCGCCTGCGGAGTCTCCGGATGCCGGAACCACTCCGTGAAGGCCGCGATGCCGGCCTGGGCGACCAGTCCGATCCAGGACCGGTTCTCCGGGGGCATGGCCCGGTACCACGGCAGCTGGGCATCCATGCGGGCGATGGCGGCGGCGGCCAGAGTGCCGGAAGACTTCTCCAGGCGGCGGAGGGTGGCGCTGTGCGGATGCGGGGTGTTAGCGGCGGGTTCAGGCACGGGACAAGCCTGCCTTATTCGGGTGCGGGGCGGGGTGGCCGGGCTACCGTAGCCCGATGACGCACGGACGACCGATCATCCAACGGGCGGAGGAACGCTTCCGCGGCGGGGACCTACCGGCCGGTATCGAAACGTGGCACGCCTTGTCGTTCGCCGGTTTCTACGACCCGGACAATGTGCGCTTCGGTCCGCTCTCCGCCTGCAACGAGGAGCACCTGGCGCCGGGCGCCGGCTTCGCGGAGCACCCGCACCGGGACACGGAGATCGTCACCTGGGTCATCGAGGGCGAGCTCACCCACGAGGACTCCACCGGCCAGGTCTCGGTGGTGCGTCCCGGCGACCTCCAGCGGCTCAGCGCGGGCGCGGGCGTGCGGCACGTGGAGCGCAACGCGGGGGCCGCCCCGCTGCGGTTCCTGCAGATGTGGCTCACCCCGTCGGAGTTCGGCGGGGATCCCTCGTACGAGGTGGTGCGCGGCCTCGCCGACGGCACGCCCTACGCCCTGACGCGGGCTGACGCGAGCCTGCGCGTTCGGCGGCTGGAGGCCGGCACCGGCGCCGACCTGCCGGCCGCGCCGTGGCTGTACGCGCACGTGGTGCGGGGAGCCGTCCGGCTCGGGGGCCTCGGGGGTCTCGGGGACGAGGAGCTGCGGGCGGGTGACGCGGTACGCGTCATGGACGCGGCGGGGCTACGCGCCGAGGCGTCGGCCGCCGCCGAGCTGCTCGTGTGGGAGATGCACGCCGAGCCGCACTTCGGGTGACCCCGGCGCGGGGCGCCGGGGCTCGGGTCCGTGGCCGGACGCGTCACGCCCCGCGCAGCTCGGCGAGGACCGCGTCCGTGAACGGGGGCCAGGCCTCGATCGCCCAGTCGCCGAAGGGCCGGTCCGAAAGGGCCACGCACGCGGCGTTCGCGTCCGGGTCCACCCACAGGAACGTGCCCGACTGGCCGAAGTGGCCGTACGTCCCGGGCGAGGACGAACTGCCCGTCCAGTGCGGGGACTTGCCGTCGCGGATCTCGAAGCCCAGGCCCCAGTCGTTCGGCCGCTGGTGTCCGAAGCCCGGCAGCACCCCGGGCAGCCCGGGGAAGACCACCGACGTGGCCTCCTCCACGCTCTGCCGGGACAGCAGCCGCGGCGCCTGGAGCTCGGCGGCGAAGCGCGCCAGGTCGGCCACCGTCGAGACGCCGTCCTTGGCCGGGGAACCGGGCAGGTCCGTCGCCGTCATGCCGAGCGGCTCCAGCACCGCCTCGCGCAGATACTCCGGGAAGGGGATGTCCGCGGCCTTGGCGAGATGGTCGCCGAGCGTCTCGAACCCGGCGTTGGAGTACAGCCGCCGGGTCCCCGGCTCGGCCATCGTCCGCTGCTCGTCGAAGGCCAGCCCGGAGGTGTGCGCGAGCAGATGACGGACCGTGGAACCGGCGGGGCCGGCAGGCTCGTCCAGCTCGATCGCGCCTTCCTCGACCGCGACCAGCACCGCGTACGCGGCCAGCGGTTTGGTCACGGACGCCAGCGCGAACCGGCGGTCGGTCGGCCCGTACGACCCCGCCCAGCTGCCGTCGGCACGGACCACGACGGCCGCGGCGTGCTCCACCGGCCAGTTTTCGATCTTGCGCAGGCTCTCCATGACGAGGAGCCTAACCCGGTGCCCGGCCCGGCCAGGATTGCCTCAAGTCTCCGCTTGCCTGGAGTGCACTCCAAGTCTCTAGCGTTGAGTCCGCCGCAAGGCACAGACCGTGCAGCCATGCGGAGGGGTACTGATGGGGACTGCGATGACCGTGATCGACGACGCACCGGCCGAGGTGCGGGCATGCGGCGCGCTGGAGCGCGAACGGCACCGGCGCCCGGAGGGGCGCGACCGCTTCACGATCAGTGAAGTGGCCGACTACACCGGCCTGTCCGCCCACACCCTGCGCTGGTACGAGCGGATCGGGCTGATGCCCCTGGTGGACCGCTCGCACACCGGGCAGCGCCGCTACGGCCCCCGGGACCTGGACTGGCTGGACCTGGTGGGCAAGCTGCGGCTGACCGGCATGCCGGTGGCCGACATGGTCCGCTACGCGGAACTGGTGCGCCAGGGCGAGGGGACCATGGCCGAGCGCGAACGGCTGCTGAGCGCGCACCGCGAGGACGTGCGGCGGCGCATCACCGAGCTGCGGAGCACGCTCGACGTCCTCGACTACAAGATCGATATCTATGCCGACGCCCGTCGCCGGGCGTCCGAAGGAGCCTCACGCACATGAGCAACGACAGGATCGACACCGTAGGTCTCGGCACCGGCGGCCCGCTGGTCGGAGTGCAGGGGCTCGGCTGCATGGGCATGAGCGCCTCCTACGGTCCGACCGACGAGACCGAGGCGCGGGCGACGCTGGAGCGTGCCCTGGAGCTGGGCGTCACGCTGTTCGACACCGCCGACATCTACGGCTTCGGGCGCAACGAGGAGTTCATCGCGCCCTTCGTCCGGGCCAACCGGGACCGCATCACGCTGGCCACGAAGTTCGCCATCGAGCGCCGTGAGGACGACCCGTCGTTCCAGGCGATACGCAACGATCGCGCCTACATCCGCGCGTCCGTCGAGGGCAGCCTGCGCCGCCTGGGCGTCGACCACATCGACCTCTACTACATGCACCGCCGCAACGTGGACGTGCCGATGGAGGAGAGCGTCGGCGCGATGGCGGAGCTGGTCGCGGAGGGCAAGGTCCGCCACCTCGGCCTCAGCGAGGTCTCCCCGGGCGAACTGCGCGCCGCGCACGCCGTGCACCGCATCGCGGCGGTGCAGTCGGAGTGGTCGCTGTTCAGCCGCGACGTGGAGGCGGGGATCGTCGACGCGGCCAAGGAGCTGGGTGTCGCCTTCGTGCCCTACTCGCCGCTCGGCCGCGGCTTCCTGACCGGCTCGTTCGTGAGCGCGGACAAGGAGCTGGACAGCAAGGACTGGCGGCGTACGCAGCCCCGCTTCACGGGTGACAACGCGGCGGCGAACGCGGCGCTGCTGGAGCCGGTGCGGAAGATCGCCGAGGCGCGCGGTGTCTCCCTGGCGCAGGTCGCGCTGGCCTGGGTGCAGCAGCGCGCGGAGGTCCACGGCCTGGCCGTGATCCCGATCCCGGGCACGCGCAAGCGCACCCGCCTGGAGGAGAACCTCGCGGCGACGCGCATCGTGCTGGACGCGGCGGAGTTGGCTCAGCTGGAGCCGATCGCCGGGAAGGTCGCGGGCAACCGCTACTCGGACATGACGTTCACGGCCGTCGGCCGGGAGTAGCCGTCCCGGCGGGGGGCGGGAGTCCGGTGTCCGGCGGGTCCCTCGGCTGCGGGCCGTCCTGCCGCCTGCGGCGGGGGCGCCCTGCGGGCGCGTCCTCAAACGCCGGACGGGCTTGATGTGGCTGGGCTCAGCCGGGACCAGCCCGGCTGCCCCAGCTACCGCTGGGAGGTGCCCCCAGCGGGCTCGATGTGGCTGGGCTCAGCCGGAACCAGCCCGGTGGGGCTACCGCCCAGGGCTACCGTCGCCCGGGGCGACCAGCCCCGACTCGTAGGCGTAGATCACCGCTTGGGCCCGGTCGCGCAGGCCGAGCTTGGCGAGGACGCGGCCGATGTGGGTCTTCACGGTCTGTTCGGCCAGGATCAGCGAACTGGCGATCTCCTGGTTGGACAGGCCGCGGGCGATGAGTTCGAGGACCTCGGTCTCACGGGGCGTCAGGCCGCCCAGGCGCAGGGCCGGGTTCTTGCGCGGCGCGGGGCGCTGCTTGGCGAAGTCCGCGATGAGGCGCCGCGTGACCGAAGGGGCCAACAGGGCCTCGCCGGCGGCGACGACGCGGACGGCCGAGATCAGATCGGCCGGCGGTGCGTCCTTGAGGAGGAAGCCGGAAGCGCCCGCACGCAGCGCCTCATAGACGTAGTCGTCGACGTCGAACGTGGTGAGCATCAGCACCTTCGGACGGTGCGTCACCCCGGTCGGCGGGTCGAGGAGCCGCCGGGCGGCCTCCAGACCGTCCATCTCCGGCATGCGGACGTCCATCAGCACCACGTCCGGGTGCGTGCGGCGGCTCACCTCCACGCCCTGTCGCCCGTCCGGGGCGTCGCCGACGACGTCGATGTCGCTCTGGGCGGCGAGCAGGGCGGCGAAACCCGCCCGCACCATGGCCTGGTCGTCGACGATGATCACCTTGATGGTCATGCGGGGAAGAGTTCCTCTTCTGTGTTCGTGGTGAACGGGAGCCGGGCAGCCACCCGGAAGCCGCCGCCCGGCAGCGGGCCGGTGTCGAGGGTGCCCCCGACCAGTCGGACGCGCTCGCGCATGCCGACCAGGCCGTGGCCCGTACCGCTGGTCTCCACGGGCGGCGCGTCCGCGTCCGGGGCGGTGGCGTTGACGACCAGCACCATCAGGCCCGTACGGTCCGCGTCGACGGTGACCGACACCCGCGTCGTCGCGCCCGGGGCGTGCCGGACGACATTGGCCAGGGCCTCCTGCGTGATGCGGTAGACGGACAGGTCCACGGTCTGCGGAAGCCCGGCGGGCAGCGGGTCCGGCATCGACAGCTCCACGGGCAGCCCGGCCCGTACGGTCGCCTCGACCAACTGCGGGATCCGCTCCACACCCGGCTGCGGCGCCCGCTCCGACCCGCCGCCCTCGCCGGAGGCGTCCTCGCTGCGCAGCACGCCCAGCAGCCGGCGCATCTCGGTCAGCGACTCGCGGGCCGTCGCGGCGATCGAGGCGAACTCCTCCCGGGCTGCCGGCGGCAGGCCGTCGAGACGGTAGGGGGCGCTGTCGGCCTGCACGGTGATCACCGACATGTGGTGGGCCACGACGTCGTGCAGCTCGCGGGCGATGCGGGTGCGCTCCTCCAGGAGGGTGCGGCGGGCCCGTTCGGCCTCACTGATGGTCTCCTGTTCGGCCAGCGCCCGCTGGGCGTCGCCCCGTTCGCGCAGCGCGCCGCCCACCACGAGCAGCACACCGCTCAGCACGACCAGCGCCACCCAGGTGCCGTTGTCCCGCTCGGGGGAGACGCCCCGGAAGACGAGGCTCGCCGAGAGGAGCAGCAGCCAGACCGTCACGAGCGTACGGCGGCCCTCGCGCAGGCCGACGGCGAAGATCAGCAGCAGCATGCCGATGATCGACATCGGCGGCCACGGCCAGGGCCGGTCCTCCTGCGCCGGTACGGCCAGCAGCGCCGCCGCGCCCGCCACGTCGGCGACGAAGACGATCACCCAGGCCCGCAGCGGCCGGCGGACGGCCATCAACAGGGGCAGGGTCTGCAGCAGGGCCAGTGCGATGGCGAGGTCGGAATTCAGCCCGTAGTCGTTGGAGAGCACCATGCCGGTGACCGGCAGCAGGATGGCGATGAAGAGGATCGCGACGCCGTACGGCAGCTGCCGGACCCCCCGGCGCCGGGAATGGCCGAACAGGGGTGCCGGACGGGTGGGGTTGCGTGACTTGAACATGACCTGTTCAGCGTAGGCGGCCGGGACCGGCCGGACATCACACCGGGGTGCCGACCCCGGTGTCATACCCGGGTATCACCCGGCCCCGGCCGTCCGCGATCAGAGCTCGGCGAGCAACTCCGCCTTCTTCGCGCTGAACTCGTCGTCGGTCAGCAGCCCCGCCTCGTGCAGCGCGCCCAAGTGGCGGATGCGGTCGGCGATGCCACCCGGATCGGGGCGGCCGGCGGGGACGCGGCGCGGGGCCGGCACGGTGGCGCCCCGGCCGGACCGGTCCCGCACGGCCGCCAGTACCGCCGCCGCGAAGGGCAGCGATTCATGGACGAGGCCGTACCCCATGCCGAAGACGACGGCCGCCGGGTCCTGGTCGGTATCGCCCGGTCGGCTGTCCTCGGTGCCGCGCGGGACGAGCCGCAGATGCCCGCCGAGGACGTCCGGGGAGCGCCACTCGACGCCCGCCAACTCCTCGACGGGGAACCGCTGGTCGCCGGCCTTCCACTTGGCTGAGGAGGCACCGGTCCAGAACCAGCGGAAGGAGACGGCCCTGCCGTCGAAGGACGCCTTGCCGTCGTAGGCCTTGAAGGACAGCGGAGGAACGGGTGCGGCGACCAGATGCCGCTCGGCGGGCTCGGCGGCACGCGGGCCGAGCCTGGCCCGTATCTCGTCGGCGTAGTACTCCGCGAGCAGCTCGCGCTCGGCGGGCAGCACCAGCCGGTACGGGTCGCAGCTCTCCTTGAGCTGGCCGTCCGCCGCGTCGATCAACGGATCCGCGCCCGGTCTGGGCACAGCACGCAGAACCACCGTGCCGCGCTTCCCCGCGGCCGGCTCGACGGCCGCGAGCGCCTCGTAGGGGATACGTCGCTCGCCGAGCGCCTGGAGCAGCTTCGGCGTGCGGATCCCCCGTTCGAAGCGGATGAGCACGGAGTCGGTGTCGAACTCCCAGGCGGCGTGGAAACCGGCCAGCACATCACCCATGCGCTTCATCGTATGCGGCGGTCGGCCGCCCGTCCCCCCTCCCGGCGCTACGCGCGTCAAACCGATGGCCCGAAGGGACCGGTGCCCGGCCGGACCCGGCCCGTCCCGGTTCAGCCGACGGAGCAGTCGGCGTCGTCCTTCGCGCAGGTGACGGAGGTGACGGCGCCGACTCCGATCCCGGCGAAGTTGGCGAGACTGATGGTGCCGGGTTCGAAGTAACCGGCGTGGCCCTTCGCGTCCCGGGCCGACAGCAGCCGGGCCCCGAAGGCCGCGGAGACCGGGTCGGCGCCGTGGCCGAGGCCCCCGACGGCCAGGTGCGGAACGTCCTGAATCCAGTCGTCCGCATCGCGCATCGCCCAGATCCGCGCGCTGGTGCGCAGTTCGGAGACCCGCTCGGCCCGCATGCCGGGGCTGCCGGCCACCGCGACGTCCGTGACCCGGGAAGGCAGCTCACGGGCCGCGACGCCGCAGACGACCGAGCCGTAGCTGTGGCAGAACAGCGAGGCCCGGGAGGTGCCGGGCAGCGCCCGCACCAGCGCCCGCAGCCGCAGCGCCCCCTCGGCGGCGAGCCTGCCCGTCGCCGCGTCCATGCCGACGCCGTTGGGCGTGGTGTAGTCGGCCCAGGCTATGACGGCGGTCCTGGTGCCCGGGGCCGCCTTCCGCTCGGCCGCGTAGAGCGAGCGGGCCATGCCCACGGGCGCGGTGTGGGCGCGCTGGGTCTTCTCGAACGTCAGCACATTGGTGTCGACGCCGGGCACCACGACCGAGACCCGGTCGGCCCGGTCGAGGTCGCCGAAGACCTCGGCGACCCGGCCGGAGCCACTGGGGTCGAAGGCGAGGATCTGCCGGCCGCCGGCCATCAGCGAGGCGAAGCGGTGCATGCGGCGCCCCGCCTCGTGGCGGCCGGAGGGGGTGAGCCCGCTCGCGTGCGTGCGGCGCTCCTCGACGGCCCGGGCCTTGGCGAGGGCGATCCGGTTGGCGCGGTAGCGCAGCTCGACCGGGGCGCCGTCGAGATTGCCGACGACCAGGGGGTAGCGCTCCGCGAGCCGGGTCCGCTGGCCGCCGGAGAGGGAGCCGAGGAAGCGGCCCACGGCGGCGGACCCCGCCGTGGGGGCGGGCAGCGGACGGCCCGCTATGGAGTCGTGCAGCCAGGCGCTCAGCGAGGCCGCTCTCGGGTCGGAGTTCCCCTGGTGTCCTCTGACGGCCGTCCAGCCGGTCGTGGCGAGCATGACGAACACCACGGCCAGGGCGAGCAGCGCGCGCATGGCCGTGGTCGAGTTCGTCCAGGGCAGGGAGGAGGGAGAGCCGAGCTCCGGGAAAGAAGTCACCGCGAGACACCCTAGGAGAAACCTGTGGTCATCCGGGAAGCCGGTGAGCTATCTCACGTTTGATGAGGGGTAATTGTGCACACACGTACCCACCCCGCTCAGGTATGCCAATTTTCCGCCAACGCGGGTCCGATCCGGACGAGATGCGGGGTCGCTGGCCGCTGTGGCGTCACGGCCGGGCCGGATCCTTCGGTGACCGGCATCACCCGGACCGGCGACGTCGCGCACGACTCTTCCGTGCTGGGCACGCCGTCGGCATCACCGCTTCGGGCGGCTGACCCGCCGGGGCCCGTTCGGCACCGGCGCCGTGAGACGACCCAGGCCACGGCAGGGGCGCGGTCCGTATGCGAAACCGCCCGTGACGTGGGGCGGACCGGGGTGGCGGGCCTGGATCGCGCCCCGCGCGACCTGCTTCCCCTATCAGGGCGCTGCGTGCTTTTCGCCCTTGGCAGCGGTGATCACCGAGAGGAGGATCGGCGTACGCCATTCCGATCCAGGGGAGTGATCCATATGCGGACGATCCGCACCACGGCCCTCGCCATGGGCTTCGCTGCCCTCGCGGGGACGCTGACCGCCACGAGCGCGCAGGCCGCGCCCGCGCCGCCCCCGGCCCGTACGGCCCGTGTCGCATCCGGCGACTGCGCCGCCGGGCAGCTGTGCCTGTGGCAGAAGACCGACTTCCGCGGCGCCCGGGCCACGAGCGAGCTCGCGGACATCGACATCGAGAGCTGCGTGACCTTACCGGCGGGCAGGAGCGCGGCCTCCCTCGTCAATCGCACGGGGCGCCCCGTCACCACGTACCAGAGCGCGACCTGCGGGGAGACGGGCGAGTTCGCCACGTACCCCTCCGGGAGCTGGGTGCCGGAGTCGCCCTATCAGGTGAGGGCCTACAAGGTCTGGGAGAGCTAGGGCCTGCCCGGCATCAAGCGCCGGACGGGCTGATGCCGGCTCGTCCAGGGGCTCCGGAACCCCGAACTGCCGCTGCCCCGGCCAGCAAGAGCTGGCCGGGGCAGCGGCAGTGGACAAGCGGGGTGGTCTCCCGCCGGGTGCGAGCGACTACGCGTCGCCGCCCGCGGCGCCCGGGTCGGCCGCCGCGACGTCGAGGAGCTGGTAGCGGTCGATCGCCTGCTTCAGCGCCGAGCGGTCGACCTTGCCCTCCTTGGCGAGCTCGGTGAGCACGCTGAGGACGATCGACTGCGGGTCGATGTGGAAGAAGCGACGGGCCGCGCCACGCGTGTCCGCGAAGCCGAAGCCGTCCGCGCCCAGCGAGGTGTACGTGCCCGGCACCCAGCGCGAGATCTGGTCCGGAACCGCCCGCATCCAGTCGGACACGGCCACCTTCGGGCCCTCGGCGCCCTGGAGCTTGCTCGTCACGTACGGGACGAGCAGGTCCTCCTCCGGGTGCAGGAGGTTGTGCTCCTCCACCTCGATGGCGTCCTTGCGCAGCTCGTTCCAGGAGGTCGCCGACCAGACGTCCGCCTTGACGTTCCACTCCTCGGCGAGGATGCGCTGGGCCTCCAGGGCCCACGGCACCGCCACGCCGGAGGCGAGGATCTGCGCCGGGATGGCGCCCTGCTCGCCCGTCTTGAAGCGGTAGAGGCCCTTGAGGATGCCCTCGACGTCCACGTCCGCCGGCTCGGCCGGGTGCTGGATCGGCTCGTTGTAGACGGTCAGGTAGTAGAAGACGTCCTCGGCGTTCTCGCCGTACATCCGGCGCAGACCGTCCTTGACGATGTGCGCCATCTCGAAACCGTACGCCGGGTCGTAGGAGACGACGGCCGGGTTCGTGGACGCCAGCAGCTGCGAGTGACCGTCCGCGTGCTGCAGACCCTCACCGGTCAGCGTCGTACGACCGGCGGTCGCGCCCAGCACGAAGCCGCGCGAGAGCTGGTCCGCCATCTGCCAGAACTGGTCACCGGTGCGCTGGAAACCGAACATGGAGTAGAAGACGTAGACCGGGATGAGCGGCTCGCCGTGCGTCGCGTAGGCCGAGCCCGCCGCGATCAGGGAGGCCGTGCAGCCCGCCTCGGAGATGCCGTCGTGCAGCATCTGACCGGTCGGCGACTCCTTGTACGCGAGCAGCAGCTCACGGTCCACGGCCTCGTACTGCTGACCGAGCGGGTTGTAGATCTTCGCCGACGGGAAGAACGCGTCCATACCGAAGGTGCGGTACTCGTCGGGGGCGATCAGCACGAAGCGCTTGCCGATCTCCTTGTCCCGCATGAGGTCCTTCAGGATGCGGACGAAGGCCATGGTGGTGGCGATCGACTGCTGTCCCGAGCCCTTCTTCGCGGTCGCGTAGGCCTTGTCATCCGGGAGGGCCAGCGGCTTCGCGCGCACGACGCGGGTCGGCACATAGCCGCCCAGCGAGTTGCGGCGGTCGTGCATGTACTGGATCTCCTCCGAGTCGCGACCCGGGTGGTAGTACGGCGGCAGGCCGGACTCCAGCTCCTTGTCGGCGATCGGGATGTGGAGACGGTCCCGGAAGCGCTTGAGGTCGTCGACCGTCAGCTTCTTCATCTGGTGGGTCGCGTTGCGGCCCTCGAAGTTCGGACCGAGGGTCCAGCCCTTGACCGTCTGCGCGAGGATCACGGTCGGCTGGCCCTTGTGCGCCTTGGCCGCCGCGTACGCCGCGTAGATCTTCTTGTGGTCGTGACCGCCACGGCCCAGGTGCAGGATCTGGTCGTCGGACATGCCCTCGACCATCTTCCGCAGACGCTGGTCGTCGCCGAAGAAGTGCTCACGGATGTACGCACCGGTCTCGGTCGCGTACGTCTGGAACTGGCCGTCCGGGGTGCTGTTGAGCTTGTTCACCAGGATGCCGTCGCGGTCCTGCGCGAGCAGCGGGTCCCAGGAGCGGTCCCAGACGAGCTTGATGACGTTCCAGCCGGCGCCGCGGAACTGCGACTCCAGCTCCTGCATGATCTTGCCGTTGCCGCGGACCGGGCCGTCGAGGCGCTGCAGGTTGCAGTTGACGACGAAGGTCAGGTTGTCCAGACCCTCACGGGCGGCGATCGACAGCTGGCCGAGCGACTCCGGCTCGTCCATCTCGCCGTCGCCCAGGTACGCCCACACGTGGGACTTGGAGGTGTCGGCGATGCCGCGCGCCTCCATGTAGCGGTTCATGCGGGCCTGGTAGATCGCGCCGAGGGGGCCGAGGCCCATCGAGACGGTCGGGAACTCCCAGAAGTCCGGCATGAGCCGCGGGTGCGGGTAGCTGGACAGGCCGTAGGGGGCCTTGGACTTCTCCTGGCGGAACGCGTCGAGCTGCTGCTCGGAGAGCCGGTCCAGCAGGAAGGCGCGGGCGTAGACACCGGGGGAGGCGTGGCCCTGGAAGAAGATCTGGTCGCCGCCGTCGCCTTCGTCCTTGCCGCGGAAGAAGTGGTTGAAGCCGACGTCGTACAGCGACGCGGAGGAGGCGAAGGTGGCGATGTGACCGCCGACGCCGATGCCCGGGCGCTGGGCGCGCGAGACCATCACGGCCGCGTTCCACCGGGTCGCGTTGAGGATCTTGCGCTCGATCTCCTCGTTACCGGGGAAGAACGGCTCGTCCTTGGTGGCGATGGTGTTGACGTAGTCCGTGCTGCGCATCTCGGGCACGGCCACGCGCTTCTCACGCGCGCGCTCGATCAGGCGAAGCATGAGGTAGCGGGCACGTTCCCGGCCTCGCTCATCGACGGCTGCGTCGAGCGAGTCGAGCCATTCCTGGGTCTCTTCGGGATCGAAGTCCGGGACCTGGCTGGGAAGGCCGCCAATGATGATCGGGTTGCGATCGGATCCGGGAGCCACGCTGTTCCTTCGCTGTTCGGGTCGTTGTGCCCTGCACGCAATCGATGCTGCGCACGCGGTCACATACGGTCTTTGCTTATGTCGCGCCGTCCCATCGTGGACCGCGGCGGCGCAAACGTCATCTCTACTGATCGGTAACCACCGGTCGTGAGATGAAGCGCCGAAGGCCGACCGACGCGCGGCAGCCAAATCGCAACCATACGCCCCCAATGGGGGTCGTCCGCGTACGGCCGTTCGGACCCGATTGCCGTAATCGTGCGGTGCAACTTCACAAAACCGACAGAACGCTGTGTCATGAATCACTCGCCCGTGCTCTTCCATGGTTGGAGTTGCGGCGAGACGTCAACGTTTGGGCGGGGTGGAGGGCCGGGTACTTGCGCGAACCGCCCGTCACGTGTGGACTACCGCCAATGACTCGCGTAAAGCGAGGAACAACAAGACATTTTCTCGAAACAAGACAGGAGGCAATCCGTGAGCGCGACCGCGGACCACGCGGAGGAGCGGACCAACCCTGCCGCCAGGCTGGGTTTCCAGCCCGGGCAGGTGGTCCAGGAGATCGGCTACGACGACGATGTCGATCAGGAGCTCCGCGAGGCCATTGAGGAGACCACCGGCCAGGATCTCGTCGACGAGGACTACGACGACGTGGCCGACGCCGTCGTCCTGTGGTTCCGCGACGAGGACGGCGACCTGACGGACGCGCTCGTGGACGCCATCGGCCTGCTCGAGGACGGTGGGATCATCTGGCTGATGACGCCCAAGACCGGCCGCGACGGCTACGTCGAGCCGAGCGACACCAGCGAGGCGGCGCAGACCGCGGGTCTGAGCCAGACCAAGAGCGTCAGCGTGGCCAAGGACTGGTCCGGCGCCCGCCTGGTCGCCCCGAAGCGCTAGCCCTCCGGGGCCGGCCTTCTCACCGCCGAGCACGACCACCGCGCCCCCCGGCAGCACCGCTGCCGGGGGGCGCGCTGTATCGCACGGGGGGCGCAGTGACACGGCGCAGTGACACACTGGCCGCAACCCGCCGGCGGGTGAGGCCGTGATCGACCGAACCGGGGCCGGCATTTTGTCGAGACGAGGGATGCGAACCCATGGCGATTGAGGTCGGCACCAAGGCCCCGGACTTCGAGCTGAAGAACCAGCACGGCGAGACCGTCCGGCTCTCCGACTTCCGTGGTCACAAGAACGTCGTACTGCTCTTCTACCCCTTCGCGTTCACCGGCGTGTGCACCGGCGAGCTGTGCGCCCTGCGCGACGAGCTGCCGCAGTTCGCCAACGACGACGTGCAGCTGCTCGCCGTCTCCAGCGACTCCCCCTTCTCGCTGCGCGTCTTCGCCGAGCAGGAGGGTCTGGAGTACCCCCTGCTGTCCGACTTCTGGCCGCACGGCGAGGCCGGCCGCGCCTACGGCGTCTTCGACGAGGAGAAGGGCTGCTCGGTCCGCGGCACCTTCATCATCGACAAGGAGGGCGTCGTCCGCTGGACGATCGTCAACGGCCTGCCGGACGCGCGCGACCTGAACGAGTACACCAAGGCACTCGCCGCTCTCTGACCCGGCCGGTGATGCGCCCGGCGGGCGGCTGATATGCGCCCGCCGTCCGATTCGCTGTAGTTTGAGTCACTCCGAGGGCAATCCGAGCGCTCGCCGCGTGCCCTTGAGTGCAAGACCCTGTAATCGGTGGGAACCGGTCACTAGGATCAAAACGTTGATCGGATGCCATCGCACAACGGGGGCGCAGGTCTCGCCGAGTGGTTCCGGCCCCCTCAACCAATGGAGGACTCGTGGGAGTCAGTCTCAGCAAGGGCGGCAACGTCTCGCTGACCAAGGCGGCCCCGAACCTGACCGCGGTCATCGTCGGTCTCGGCTGGGACGCCCGTACCACCACCGGTACGGACTTCGACCTGGACGCCAGCGCCCTGCTGGCGAACGACCAGGGGAAGGTCACCAACGACCAGAACTTCGTCTTCTTCAACAACCTCAAGAGCCCCGACGGCTCCGTCGAGCACACCGGTGACAATCTCACCGGTGAGGGCGAGGGGGACGACGAGGTCATCAAGGTCAACCTGGCCGGCGTCCCGGCCGATGTGCAGAAGATCGTGTTCCCGGTCTCCATCTACGAGGCCGAGTCGCGCACGCAGAGCTTCGGCCAGGTGCGCAACGCGTACATCCGCGTCGTGAACGCCGCCGACAACAACGAGCTGGCGCGCTACGACCTGAGCGAGGACGCCTCGACCGAGACCGCCATGGTCTTCGGCGAGCTGTACCGCAACGGCGCCGAGTGGAAGTTCCGGGCCATCGGCCAGGGCTACGCCTCCGGCCTGCGCGGCATCGCCCAGGACTTCGGCGTCAACGTCTGACCTCGGCGGTCGCACTCGACCGCTCCTGAGCGCGTCCGGCGCCGCACACCCGCCCCAGGCCTTCGCCATGGGCCGGGAGTGCGGCGCCGGACGCGCATGGACACCCATCTCGTTTCATCTCGGGGAGGAACCAAGATCATGGGCGTAACGCTCGCCAAGGGGGGCAATGTCTCCCTCTCCAAGGCCGCACCGAATCTCACCAACGTGACCATCGGTCTCGGCTGGGACGCGCGCTCCACTACCGGAGCCCCCTTCGACCTCGACGCCAGCGCGCTGCTCTGTGCGAGCGGCCGGGTACTCGGTGACGAGTACTTCGTCTTCTACAACAACCTCAAGAGTCCCGAGGGCTCCGTCGAACACACGGGCGACAATCTCACGGGTGACGGCGACGGCGACGACGAGTCGATCATGATCGACCTCACCCAGGTGCCGGCGGCCTGCGACAAGATCGTCTTCCCGGTCTCCATCCATGACGCCGACGCCCGTGGTCAGAGCTTCGGCCAGGTCAGCAATGCCTTCATCCGCGTGGTCAACCAGGCCGACGGCGCCGAGCTGGCGCGCTACGACCTGAGCGAGGACGCCTCCAGCGAGACGGCGATGATCTTCGGTGAGGTCTACCGCTATGGCGGGGAGTGGAAGTTCCGGGCGGTCGGACAGGGGTACGCGTCAGGACTGCGGGGCATCGCTCTAGACTTCGGGGTCAACGTTTCGTAAAGCCGCGCCACGGCGCGGGGGACCTCGTACTTACACGATTGGGTAGCCAGTGGTTCTGAAAACCTTCGGTTGGTCCTTCGGCATCACCGCCCTGGGACTGGTCGCAGCGTGGTTCTACGGAGGGTGGGAAGCGTTCGGGATTGTCGCGATCCTGTCCGTCCTCGAGGTCTCGCTGTCCTTCGACAACGCCGTGGTCAACGCCGGGATCCTGAAGAAGATGAATGCCTTCTGGCAGAAGATCTTCCTCACCATCGGCGTCCTGATCGCCGTCTTCGGCATGCGGCTCGTCTTCCCCGTGGTCATCGTGGCGATCAGCGCCAAGATCGGCCCGATCGAGGCCGTCGACCTCGCGCTGAACCAGAAGGACCACTACAAGGAGCTGGTGACCGACGCCCACCCGGCGATCGCGGCCTTCGGCGGGATGTTCCTGCTGATGATCTTCCTCGACTTCGTCTTCGAGGACCGCGACATCAAGTGGCTGGGCTGGCTGGAGCGCCCGCTGGCGAAGCTCGGCAAGATCGACATGCTGTCGGTCTGCATCTCGCTGATCGTCCTGATGATCTCGGCGATGACCTTCGCGACGCAGGCGCACCAGCACGGCGGCACGCACGTCGACAAGGCGGCCACGGTCCTGCTGGCCGGCATCGCCGGTCTGATCACCTACCTGATCGTGGGCGGTCTCTCCAGCTACTTCGAGGACAAGCTCGAGGAAGAGGAGGAGCGCGAGCACGAGGCCGAGGAAGAGGCCAAGAAGAGCGGCAAGAAGGCCCCGGCCATCGTGCTCGCCGGCAAGGCGGCGTTCTTCATGTTCCTCTACCTCGAGGTGCTCGACGCGTCCTTCTCCTTCGACGGTGTCATCGGCGCCTTCGCCATCACCAACGACATCGTCCTGATGGCGCTCGGCCTCGGCATCGGCGCCATGTACGTCCGGTCCCTCACCGTCTACCTGGTCCGCCAGGGCACCCTGGACGACTACGTCTACCTGGAGCACGGCGCGCACTACGCGATCGGCGCGCTGGCCGTCATCCTGATGATCAGCATCCGGTACGAGATTCCCGAGGTCGTCACCGGACTCATCGGTGTGGCGCTCATCGGCTGGTCGTTCTGGTCCTCCGTGCGGCGTAACCGCGCCCTCGCGAAGAGCGGTGACCCGGGCGCCGGCGACAAGGCCGAGGTCCCGTCCGGCGTGTGACCGGGGCATAAACGAGGAACGCTCTAAGCGGGGCGGTCATGAGGCGAGTCCTCGTGGCCGCCCCGCAGCGGTTTCGGGGTGCGATTCGGGGCGAAACAGGGTGGGGGTTGAGGAATGGAGTTCCGGGACAGGTTTTTCGGTAACTGGGGGCGTGCGAGCGCACGGCAGTTCGACACCAGTGGCACCAACGGCTCGGTGGAGCTGACCAAGCGCAATCCCACCTTCTCACTGACCAAGCAGGGCGCCCTTTCGGGCAATCTGCGGGTCAATCTCTCCTGGCGGATGCGGACCTCCGACTTCGGCGACCGGCCCGCCTTCGGCACCGGGCTGCGTCATCCGTTCCGGAAGTTCCGACCGGAGATGGTGCAGGCGCAGGGTCCCGCGATGGTCAATGTGGACCTCGACCTCGCCTGTATGTATGAGCTCCAGGATGGTGCCAAAGGCGTGGTGCAACCACTCGGCAACATACTGGGCAGTCTCAACAGCGCGCCGTACGTCCAGCTCAGCGGGGACGACCGGTTCGGCTCGGGGTCCGGCGAGACGATCTACGTCAACATGGACCACCGGGACAAGATCAAGCGTCTGTTGATCTTCGTCTATATCTATGACGGCACCCCGGCGTTCGACCGTACGCACGCCCTGGTGACGCTCTTCCCCGGCAACGGGCCCCAGATCGAGATCGCGCTCAACGAACGCGCCCCCGAGGCCCGCTCCTGCGCCGTCGTGATGCTGGAGAACGTCAAGGGCGAGATCATCCTGCGGCGCGAGATGAAGTACGTCTACGGCTTCCAGGCGGAGCTGGACCGGCTGTACGGGTGGGGCCTGCAGTGGGGCAGGGGGTACAAGACGAAGGTGTGAGCGGGGCCCATGGGTCGGGCCCCCATGGGTCGGGCCCCCATGGGTCGGGCCCGCGCTCACGCCTGGGTGCAGTCGTCCCTCAGCGGTTCTGCTGTTCCTTATCGGTTCTGCTGGAACTGCGGCCCCTGCGGTGGCAGCCGGAAGGCCGGGTCCGGCACGGGCCGCGCCTGCGGGTACCCGTAGGACGGCGGGTGCGGCTGCTGCTGCGGGTAGCCGTACGCCGGTTGCCCCGGTGGCTGCGCCGGGGGCGCCGTCACGGGCGCCGGGGGTTGCTGCGGGTAGCCGTACGCGGGCGCCCCCGTCGCGGCGGGCGCGTGGGCCGGCGGTTGCTGGGGGTAGCCGTACGAGGGCTGGGCGGCGGGCACCGAGGGCTGCACCGACGGCGGTGCGGCGGGCGGCGGCGGATAGCCGTAGCCGGGCGCCGACGTGGACGCTGGCGGCGTGGCAGGGGGCTGCGGGGCTGCCGGCTGCGGCGCGCGGGGCTGCGGGGTGGCTGCCACGGGCTCGGAGGCGGGTGCCGGGACGACTGCCTGGGTCGTGTCGTCCGTGGCGGGGCCCTGTGCACCCTGTGCGCTCTCCGAGGCGTCCGTGGCCCGTGCGGGGGCCGGGGTGGCCTCAGGCTCCTGTGCGGGCTCGGGGGCGGCCGTGCCCTCGGCGCCCTCGGACTCTTCGACGGAGATCCCGTACTCGGTGGCCAGGCCGACCAGTCCCGACGCGTACCCCTGTCCCAGCGCCCGGAACTTCCAGCCCTCCCCGCGGCGGTACAGCTCTCCGCAGAGCATCGCGGTCTCGTCGCCCGTCTCCGGCTGCACCTCGAAGACCGCCACGGGGTCCCCGGACGGCGGTGACGACTGGGACGGCTGCGTGCCGCCCGTCGTGTCGTACAGCAGCACCCGCAGATCCCGGACCTGGCCGAAGGAGCCGCCGTCCGCCGACGCGGCCAGGACGACCCGGTGCACCGAGCCGTCCAGCATCGCCAGATCGGCCTCGATCGAGTCCGTCAAGCCTTCGACCAGCCGCTTTTTCGGCAGATGGCGGACCAGACCGGACGGGTGCCGTGGCTGGTTGTAGAAGACGAAGTCCTCGTCCGAACGCACACGCCCCTCGTCGCCCAGGAGCAGCGCCGAAGCGTCCACGTCCGGGACGCCCGGGCCGGGAGTCCAGCGCAGTACGGCCCGTACGGTCCGGGCCTCCAGCGGGATGTTCGACCCCTTCAGCATCGCGTGCGTCATGCCCGCAATCCTGCCCTCCCACGTGGGCCGCGGACAACGTAGGGGGCGGTTACGCCGCTTCCTCGGTGACACTGGACACCGGAAGGACCCACGTGAGACATGAGACCGTCATGGACTTGGGGAACTCTTGACCCAATGCCGGACGTAACATAATCGGCCATGCTTCCGGCTGGACGGCCGGTGGACCGCAGCCACGGGGAGAGCGATGAGGCACTTCGGACATCTTGCGCCTGCGGTGCGGAATGGACTGTTCCACCAGGAGCCCGCGGAATTCGGAGCGGATTCCCCGGCCCGTACGCTCGCCGTCGCTCTCGGCGCCACGCTCTACAGCCCCGCGACCCGGCCGGCGCTCGCCCGGGACATCCTCAAGCAGGCCGACCGCGGTGTCGTGTCCATGGTCCTGTGCCTGGAGGACTCCATCGGTGACGACGAGGTGGCCGACGCGGAGGAGAACCTCGTCCGGCAGTTCGCGGAGCTGGCCGCCGCCGGTGCGGCGGGTGCGGACGGCGCTGCCGGCGGTCGCGTGCCGTTGTTGTTCGTCCGGGTCCGCGAGCCCCGGCAGATCACCGACCTCGTGCGACGGCTCGGCCCGGCCGGGCGGCTGCTGTCGGGATTCGTCCTGCCGAAGTTCACCGAAGAGCGCGGGGTGCCGTTCCTCGAAGCGCTGCTGGAGGCCGAGAGCGCCTGCGGCCGACGGCTGTTCGCCATGCCCGTCCTCGAGTCGCCCGAGCTGCTCCATCTGGAGACGCGGACCGAGACGCTGGCCGGGATAGCGCGCACCGTCGAGAAGTACCGGGACCGGGTGCTGGCCCTGCGCCTCGGCGTGACCGACTTCTGCTCCGCGTACGGGCTGCGCAGAGCGCCCGACATGACCGCCTACGACGTCCAGCTCGTCGCCTCCGTCATAGCCGACGTCGTCAATGTGCTCGGGCGTGCGGACGGCAGCGGTTTCACCGTCACCGGCCCGGTCTGGGAGTACTTCCGGGTGCCCGAGCGGATGTTCAAGCCGCAGCTGCGCCGCAGCCCCTTCGCCGGCCCGGCCGAGGCGCTGCGCACCGCTCTCATCCGGCACGACATGGACGGCCTGCTCCGCGAGATCCAGCTCGACCGGGCCAACGGCCTCCAGGGCAAGACCTGCATCCACCCCTCGCACGTCGCGCCCGTCCACGCGCTCTCGGTCGTCAGCCACGAGGAGTTCAGCGACGCCCAGGACATCCTGCGGCCGGAGCGCGACGGTGGTGGAGTGCTGCGCTCCGCCTATACGAACAAGATGAACGAAGTGAAGCCGCACCGCGCCTGGGCCGAGCGGACCCTGCTGCGCGCCGAGGTGTTCGGCGTCGCGCGGGAGGACGTCAGCTTCGTGGAGCTGCTGGCGGCGGGTGTGCAGACCGGATGAGCCGGATGAGTACGAAGCACGAGCGTAAGGACGGTATGGGGAACGACGGCGTGGTGTGGTCGGGGAGTTGGGTCGCGGACCGGCTCGGGGTCGGTCTGGAGGGTGACGCCGCTCTGCCGGAACTGCTGGGGCTCGCACTGCGGCGCAACCCCAAGCGGGCGCATCTGCTCGTCTCCAATGTGCTGGGCAAGCACGTCCCCACGAGTCCCCGGGCCGTGTACGGGCCCGGGCTCGCTCTCGGCCGGCGGGTGCGGGAGCTGCTGGGCGACGCGGATGCCGCGCGGGCGGTCGTGCTGGGTTACGCCGAGACCGCCACCGGGCTGGGACACGCGGTGGCGGACGGCATCGGGCTCGCCCCGTATCTGCACTCCACCCGGCGTCCCGTGCCGGGCGCCCTGCCCGTCGGCGGCTTCGAGGAGGAGCACAGCCACGCGACCTCGCACCTGCTGCTGCCCGAGGACCCGGAGCTGCTGTCGGGCGACGGCCCGCTGGTCCTGGTGGACGACGAGTTCTCCACGGGCCGTACGGTCCTGAACACCATCGCCGCCCTGCACGCGCGCTTCCCCCGTGAGCGGTACGTGGTCGTGGCCCTGGTCGACATGCGGTCGGACGACGACCGGGCCGGGCTGGCGTCGTTCGCGGCCGGGCTGGGAGCGCGGGTTGATCTCGTGGCCCATGCCTCGGGGACGGTGCTCCTGCCGGAGGGCGTGCTGTCGCGGGGGCAGGAGCTGGTCGCGGAGTACGAGGCGGCTGCCGCTTCTGTGGAGGCTGCCGCTGCCCCGGAGGCTGCCGCGAGCGAGGAGCGGCGGCGCGGCCTCCGGGGTGGGCCCGCCGCCTCCCGTCGCACTTCGGCCGCCCCCGTGCGTGTCGAACTTGGCTGGCCGGAGGGGCTCCCGGACGGTGGGCGGCATGGCTTCACCCCCGCGCACCGGGAGCTGTTGGAGGCAACCCTGCCCGGGATGGCCTCTCGTATCGCCCGGGCCCTGCCGTCGGATGCCTCGCGGGTGCTCGTCCTTGGTAACGAGGAGTTGATGTACGCCCCGCTGCGGCTCGCCGACTCCCTGGAGAGCCTGTCGTCCGACTTCTCCGTGAGCTACTCCACCACCACCCGCTCGCCCGTCCTCCCCGTGGACGACCCCGGCTACGCCATCCGCACCCGCATCCGCTTCCCCGCGCACGACAACCCCGCCGACGGCCCCGGCGAGCGGTACGCCTACAACGTCGCCGGTGCCGGCTTCGACGCCGTTGTGGTCGTTGTCGACTCGGTCGGTGATTCTCCTGAACTGGTCGCTTCAGGTGGGTTGTTGGACGCGCTGTCGGAATTCGTTCCGAGTGTTCTGTTGGTTGTTGTGCCCTCCTACGTTCCCGTCCACCGACAGGTGCCGTCCATGCCCGAACCGCTCCGCGGCCCCGCTTTCTCCTCGTACGCCCCCGACGAGGTCGGCTGGCTCCTCCAGGACCTCTCCGACGTCTCGCTCGAAGCGCCCACCGAGGAGCGCGAGGAGGCGATCCAGAGCGGCGGCGCGCACTACGCCGAGTCGCTGCCGGTCGAGTACCAGCCGAGCGCGGACTACCAGGCGCTCTTCCACTCCGCGCTCGACGCCTCCGCGTCCCGGATGGCGCGGGCGGTCGGCGTGGTCACCGAGACCGTGCTCGCCGAGCGTTCGCCCCGCCCGGTGCTGGTCTCGCTGGCCCGCGCCGGTACGCCCGTGGGTGTGCTGATGCGCCGCTGGGCGCGGCACGCGCACGGCCTCGACCTGCCGCACTACGCCGTCTCCATCGTCCGGGGACGCGGCATCGACACCACGGCCCTGCGCTGGCTCGCCGCCCACCACGACCCCGCCGACGTCGTCTTCGTCGACGGCTGGACCGGCAAGGGCGCGATCACCCGCGAACTGGCCGAGGCCCTCGAGGAGTTCGAGGGCTTCGACCCCCGGATCGCCGTGCTCGCCGACCCCGGCCACTGCGTCGAGACCTACGGCACCCGCGACGACTTCCTCATCCCGTCCGCGTGCCTCAACTCCACCGTCTCGGGGCTGATATCCCGGACCGTCCTGCGCGCGGACCTCGTCGGCCCGCACGACTTCCACGGCGCCAAGTTCTACCGGGAGCTGGCCGGCACCGATGTGTCGGGCGCCTTCCTCGACACCGTCTCCGCCCGCTTCGACGAGGTCGGCGAGGACGTCACCGCCGACGTCAAGGAGCTCGCCGCCACCGACCGCACGCCCACCTGGGAGGGCTGGGCGGCCGTCGAGCGGATCAGCGAGGCGTACGGCATCCACGACATCAACCTCGTCAAGCCCGGCGTCGGCGAGACCACGCGCGTCCTGCTGCGCCGCGTCCCGTGGAAGATCCTCGCCCAGCGCGGCGTCGGCGCGGACCTCGACCACGTGCGGCTGCTGGCCGCGCAGCGCGGGGTGCCGGTGGAGGAGGTCGACGGCCTGCCCTACAGCTGCGTCGGGCTGATCCACCCCCGCTACACCCGGGGTGCGACCGGCGCGGACGGCAAGGCGGTGGCCACGTGACCGTTCTCGTCGCCAGCGACCTCGACCGGACCCTCATCTACTCCGCCGCGGCCCTCGCCCTGGGCATGCCGGACGCGCAGGCGCCGCGGCTGCTGTGCGTCGAGACGTACCAGCACAAGCCGTTGTCGTACATGACGGAGACCGCGGCCATCCTGCTGGACGAGCTCGCCCGTACGGCCACGTTCGTGCCCACCACCACCCGTACCCGCGAGCAGTACGGGCGGATCCGGCTGCCCGGCCCCGTGCCCGAGTTCGCGATCTGCGCCAACGGCGGGGAGCTCCTCGTCCGGGGCGAGTCCGACCGGGACTGGCGGGCGGGGGTGGAGCGGCGGCTCGCCGACGAGTGCGCGACGCTGGCGGAGGTCCGCGCGCATCTGGCGGTGACCGCCGACCCGGCGTGGCTGCTCAAGGAGCGCACCGCCGAGGACCTCTTCGCCTACCTCGTCGTGGACCGGCCCCTGTTGCCGGACGCGTGGGTCAAGGAGCTTTCCGCGTGGGCCGGGGAGCGCGGCTGGTCCGTCTCCCTCCAGGGCCGCAAGGTCTACGCCGTGCCGAAGCCGCTGACCAAGAGCGCCGCCGTCGCCGAGGTCGCCCGCCGGACGGGCGCCCGTGAGGTGCTCGCCGCCGGTGACTCGCTGCTCGACGCCGACCTGCTGCTGGTCGCCGACCGCGGCTGGCGGCCCGGCCACGGCGAGCTGGCGGAGGCCGGCTGGACCGCGCCGCACGTCACCGCGCTGGAGACGAAGGGCGTGGCGGCGGGCGAGGAGATCCTCCGGGCGTTCGGCTCGGTGGTCGGTCCGGAATTCCGTCCGTAGGGGAGCGGGGGTGCGGCTAGGCTCCCGATGGGGCCTGTGGGTCGGTTGGATCCCGGTGCCCCGCCGAGCCGTACTCTTTTCGACCGGCAAGCCGAGGAGATCGTCCGATGGAGATCAAAAGGCCACCGCTCACCCCCGAGCTCTACGCGTACGTACTCGCCCACAACCCCGCGCTCGACTCCGCGCAGCGCGCCCTGGTCGACATCACCCGCACCGCGCTGCCCGGTGAGGCCGTCAAGCAGATCGCCGAGGAACAGGGCCCGCTGCTGGCCTTCCTCGTGCGGCTCACCGGCGCCCGGCACATCGTGGAGGTCGGTACCTTCACGGGTCTGTCGGCGCTGTCCATGGCCCAGGCGCTGCCCGCCGACGGCACGCTGATCACCCTCGACATCTCGGAGGAGTGGACGGCGTACGCGCGGGAGGCGTGGGCCGAGGCGGGGGTGGCCGACCGGATCGATCTGCGGATCGCGCCCGCCCTGGACTCCCTGCGCGCCATGCCCGCCGAGCCGCACATCGATCTCGCGTTCATCGACGCGAACAAGGACGGCTACATCGACTACTGGGAGGAGATCGTGCCGCGGCTGCGCCCCGGCGGTCTCGTCGTGGTCGACAACGTCCTCTTCGCCGGCGAGGTCGTCGACCCGGCCGCCGGGAGCATGGCCGCGTCGGTCGACGCGTTCAACGAGCACGCGGGGGCCGACGCGCGGGTGGAGTCGGTCATGCTCACCGTCGCGGACGGGCTGACCCTGGCGCGCCGGGTGTAGTCCACAAGCGCGGGACGGGCCGTTGTGCCCTCAGGGGTCGGAGGGGTTGAGCTCAGCCCTGTCAAGCCCGTCCGGCGCTTGAGGACGCGCCCGCAGGGCGCTCGCCGCCGCAGGCGGCACAGGCGGCCCGCAGCCGAAGATCCGCCGGATCCGGCCTCAGCCGCAGCAACCGCCCCCACAGCAACCGCCGCCTCCGCCCCCGCCGCCCGACCGCGGAGCGGAAGCCGCGCCACCGGTGACGGCGACGGTCGACAGCAGCTTCACGGTGTCCGTGTGCCCTTCGGGGCAGCTCGCGGGGGCGCCGGACTCGGCCATGGGCCGGTTGAGTTCGAAGGTGTCACCACAGGCTTTGCAGCGGTATTCGTAGCGAGGCATGCGGGCAGCATAACCAGCCGACGGGCCGGGGCGGCGGCCGATGGCCACGGTGCCTCAGCGGCCGCGCTCCTCACGGATCTCCTGGACCACACGGGCGACGGACTGCCGTACCGCCTCCGTCTCGGTGAGGAAGTGCCACCAGTCGGGGTGGCGGCCCTCCAGGCCCGCGACCGCCCGGTCCAGCCGGGCCACCGCGTCGTCCAGGGGGCGGGCGTGCCGCGGGTCCGGGGTGCTGCGGCCGGCCATCGCGAGCCGCTGCGCGTCGCGGATCGCGAAGCGGGTCCGGTCGACCTCCTTCTGGTGGTCGAACGACACCTCGTCCAGCCGCCGCAGCCGGTCGCCCGCCGCCGAGACGGCCTCCTCCGTGGTGTTCAACAGGGCCCGTACGGTCGCGAGTCGCGCTGTGGCGTCCGGCCAGCGCTGTTCGTCCCGCGCGGTCCGTGCCTCGGCCAGCTTCTCCTCGGCCTGCCGGACGGCGCGCTCGGCCTCCTCCGGCACCTGCTGGAGGTCCTGCCAGCAGGCGGCGCTGTAGCGGCGGCGCAGCTCGCTGAGGACGGGGGCGACGCCTGAGGCGCGGGTGGTGATCGCCTGTGCGCGCGTACGCAGCGAGACGAGCCGTTTGTCGAGGTCCGCGGCCTTCTGCGGGAGGTGGTCGGCCTCGCCGCGGATGGCCTCGGCCTCCCGCAGTACCCGGTCGGCACGCTGGATGGTCTCCTGCACGCCGTGCTGTCCGGCGCCCTGGTTGAGCTTGGTCAGCTCGGGGGAGAGCGCGGCGAGCCGCGCGGCCAGGTCGTCGGCCTTGATCCCGGAGGCCCGGACGGCGTCCAGCGCGTTACTGGCGGCGAGCAGCCCCTGCCGGGCCCGCTCGACGGCGGGTGCGAGCCGTGCCAGCTGCGTCTCCGCCGTACCCAGCAGGGGCCCGAGGCTCTGCCCGAACCGCTCCAGCTCGGCCTTGACCCGCTCCAGCTCGTCCTTGGCCCGGGTCAGATCGCCCCGCGCGCGGGCGGCGGACGCCCCGTCGAGGCCCTCGCGGTCCAGGTCGTGGGAGTCGACGGCGGTGATGTAGGCGTGGGAGACCTGGTCGATGCGCTGCCCGAGGTCGGCGAAGTCGCCGACCGCCTTGCGGGCGGCGGGGGAGGAGTCGACCGCGGTGATCGTCTCGATGGAGATCCGCAGATCACGCTGCGCGGTGTCCAGCTCGTAGAACGCCGCGGCCGCCGCGTCCTTGGCCGCCTGTGCGTCCGCCCGCTGCTCCTCGCCACGGCCCCAGCCCCAGCGGCGGGTGCCCCCGCCGGCGAAGGCGGCGGGCGCCATGGCGACCAGCAGGGGGAGCGGCAGCAGCGCGAGCGCGACCGTTTCCCGGGCCACGGCCGCCACAGCGCTGAAACGGCGACGTGCCGGTCGTACGGACTGCGCGAAGGTCGCCGTCACTTGCCCTCTCCCGATGGATCGCCCCAGGCCCGGATGCCATTCTCCCACCCGTTAAGGACGAACACACGGGCCGGTTAGTTCGCGGTTCGCACCGTGACTTCGCCGTTCTGGGTGCGCGCGGTCACCTTGCGGTGGCTGGCGCTGTCGCGGGGGACGTCCACGTCGACCTTGCCGTTCTGGCTCTCCGCGATCACGTCGTACGTGGCGCGGGGCAGCTCGACCTTCGTCGCGCCGTTGTCGCTGGAGACCTCCACCCGGTCGGGGACGCGGGTCAGCGAGAGGCGCACCGCGCCGTTGGAGGAGGCCGCCTTCACCCGCTGGGGGGCGACGCGGGCGGCGGCTATCCCACCGTTCGAGGACGACAGGTCGAGGTTGCCCTTGGAGTCCGCGACGTCGATCTTCCCGTTGTCGGTGTGAACCGCGAGGTCGGTGTCGAAGCCCCGCGCCCGCACCTTGCCGTTGTGGTCCCGCACGGTGACCTTCACCCCGCGCGGCACCTCGATGCGGTGCTTCGACGCGCAGCTGTTCATCAGCCCGTCGCAGTGCTCCCGCAACTTGAGCGTGCCGTCCTTCATCGCCCAGGTCGCCTTCGACTCCCCGCCCACGGTCCACCCGTCGAACCACCGGGTGACCTTGAGGTCCTTGGTCTTCGCGTCGACGGTCACCAGCTCGAGCTCGGAATTGTCCGCGTCCACGGTCAGCTCCCGCCCCTCCAGCGAGAACGTCCGCCGCTCCGGCTCCGCGTCCTCGGCATGGGCCCCGCCGCACCCGGTCAGCGTCACCCCGGCGGCCAGCACCGTACCGACGACGAGGGACAGACGGACGGCGGTGCGGCGACGAGAGCGGGGAAGCACGTGGGACTCCGTGGGTTAGGCATCGGGACTTGAGGGGCGCTCCCCGACTCTAGGGACCGGCGGGTGGTGCGCGGCATGTAGCCCACTCCCTGCTTCGGGGTGGGGTTATCCCCACCCCGACCCGGGTTTGCGGGGATACGGGCCGGGCCATGTAGGCTGTCCCCTCGTTCGGGGCGCATAGCTCAGCGGTAGAGCGCTGCTCTTACAAAGCAGATGTCGGCGGTTCAAATCCGTCTGTGCCCACAGATGTCATTGCAGGTGAAAGCCTGTGCAAGGCCCCTGGTCCCCTCGGACCGGGGGTCTTCTGCTTGATCAGAGTCCACATACAGTCCACATCCCCACGAAGGCTGTCGGGCCCCAATGGAGCCGCGCCGACTAGCCGGGCGAGCGGCGAGAAGCTCGCCGCTTCCGGCAGTCCTGGCACTGGTAGATCTTCTTCGCGACCTGGTCGCCGTAGACCGTGTCCACCAGCAGGGTGCCCTCCTTGTACTTTCCGCACTGGTAGCAGTACTGCTTACCTCCTCCCGCGCTCGTCATCAGCCCGCCTCCGCCGCTGTCTGCTGCGCCCGGATCAGCTCATGCACCGCGCCCGGATCGCACAGAGCGCTGTTGCTGTCGGGTGCGGTAAGCAGCCAGTAGCTGCCTGGAGGGTCGACACGGTGCGGGGCCGGCGGGCCTTCGGTTCGTATGCGTGAACTCGTGGCCGTGATGGCCAGGTCGCCCTCTCGCCAGGGCAGAGAGAGGCTGAGAAGGTTCCGGGGCATGAGCACTCAACCAGCGCGCATGGCGGATCACTGGTGGTGGCGGCCGGGTTGGCGGCCGGGCCGGAAGTTCTACACCTGGCATTTCACCTTCCAGGAGTCCCCTGACGTCCATCGTCTCGCGGGGGAGTACCGGCAGAGCCTGGCCACGGTCGCCGGGCTGGACCTCGTTCCGGACCGCTGGCTGCACCTGACGATGCAGGGGCTCGGCTTCGTGGACGAGGTATCCGAGCAGGACGCCAAGGCGATCGTCGACGCTGCCGCTACGCGCCTGAGCCGCGTGCCAGCCTTTGAACTCACCATGAAGCGCCCGGAGATCACCCCTGAGGCCATCCGGTGGGAGGCCTCGCCCGGCGAGCCGCCCAGGACGGTGCGGGCTGCAATCCGGGCAGCGATCGGGGCGGTGTGGGCCGCCGTTCCGGAGCCCGAGGACGGGTTCGCTCCCCACATCTCCATTGCCTACAGCAACGCGGAAGGCCCGGCGTCGCTGGTGGCGGATGTCCTGGCCGGGGTTGAGGCGGAGCCTGCCACCGCGCGGCTGGAGAGTGTGGAGCTGATCGTGTTGAACCGCGACCACCGGATGTATGAGTGGGAACGGTTCGCACGCGTGCCACTGGGGTGAGCCGACCGGCGGCTCCGGCGGGACCCCCGGGGCTACTTTCTTGATCCGGGGCCACCTCCGCCCCGTCCGTATCTGCGAGGCTGGCCCCCTCTGCCGGTTCGGCTTATGGAAGGCCCCCATGTTGCAGAACGTCTGGAAGCGCTACGGCCTCGTCGTGGCCGCGGGCACCGTGTGCATCGTCGTCAACTCCCAAGGCGTCGGGCCGTTATGGTTCACCGGGCTCGCCCTGGTCGTCGTCGGTCTGCTGATGCGCCGGGCGATGACCCTCGCGCAGCGTCCACCACGCGACGAGGTGCCGCCGCTGGCGCTCGACGTGCCCGTGAACGGCCGTTGGATGGCGCGCAACGGGCCCGCCACCAAGGTGCCCAGCCATACCCACAATCTCGCGCAGACCTACGCCATCGACCTGGCCCGCCGCCCGGCGCCGGAGCCCGTGTGGTTCTGGCCGGTGGCGCGGCGGCCCGAGGACTATCCGGCGTTCGGTGAGCCGCTGCTCGCCCCGGCGGACGGGCGGGTGGTGGCCGCCGGGGACGGGCAGCGGGACCATCTGTCGCGCTCCTCGCTGTTCGGAGTGCTCTACGTGGTCCCGGAAGGCTTCGTGCGCTCCCTCGTCTCTCCCCGGCATCTGCTGGGCAACCACCTCGTCCTCGACCTCGGCGGCGGGGTGTATGCCGTCTTCGCGCATCTGCGGCGCCGTTCGCTGAAGGTGGCCGTGGGCGACCGGGTCACGGCCGGGCAGGTGCTGGCCGAGTGCGGCAACTCGGGGAACTCCACCGAGCCCCATCTGCACTTCCAGCTCATGGACGGTCCCGACCTCACCTCCGCCCACGGCCTGCGCTTCAGCTGGCGGTACCAGGACGACGACGGTCAGGAGCACGACGGTGTGCCCGCCGACAACACCTGCTTCGCCCCTGCCCGGGCCGGCGCGGCGGACCGGCCGGACCCCTACGCCCCGTAGCCGGGTTGCAGTACGAAACGGACCAGCCGGACGCGGCCGTCGGGGGCGAACTCGCCGAAGGCGAAGACCTCTTGGCGCCGCGTCGGCCTCCCGTCGTGGCTCGTGGTGTAGCGGGCCGCGAAGCGGTTGCCCTCGCGCAGCGCCTCGTGGACGTCCACCGGGTAGGTGTGGCCCAGCTTCCGGCCCTCCTCCAGGGCCTTCAGGACGCCGGAGCGCTGCATCACCTTCCCCCCGATCTGGTGCAGCGCGTCGGGGGTGTGGAAGCGGTCGTGGGCGTCGGCGGCCGGGACCGCCGGGTCGTACCCGGCGGCGTAGAAGGCCCGCAGGTAGTGCGCCGGGTCCTGGGCCGGGGTCGGCTCGGCCCCGGAGGCGGGCGGCGGCGCCGGGGCGGTGCCCGGCGCGGGGCGGGACGCGCTGTCGAACGGGTCGTCCTTGCCCGGCCCCGACCAGCCGGCGCGGCCGGCGGAGAAGATGTCGGTACGGGCCACCCGCCCGTCCTCGGCCAGCTCGGCGAAGACGGCCGTGTCGGTGGCGCTCTGGACCTTCCACAGCATGGGCGTGCCGATCGTGTACCGGGCGGCGGCCCGGTTCCCCTCCACGGTCACCTCGTGGATGTACAGCTCGTACGGCGCGCCGAGGGAGCGCCGGGAGCGGACGCCGCGCAGGATCTTCTTCCGGTCCCACTCCCGGCCGTTGACCCGGTGGGTGCCGTCGGGCAGGTGGTAGCGGTCCCAGACCTCCTCGACCGGGTCCTCCCCGTCGAAGGCGTCGGCGTGGTAGGCGCGGAGGTACCCGGCGAAGTCCTCCGCGGCGGTGGGGCGGTGCGTGCTGCTCATGGTGCTCTCCTGGTTGTCTTGACGGGGATGGCACCGCCCTCGGGCCCCAGGGGCGGCGTTGTGGTGATACGGAACTCGCGGCGGAGGGCGGCCCGGGCGGCGAAGTGGCCGCACATGCCGTGCACGCTGGGGCCGGGCGGCGTCGACGCGGAGCACAGATACACCCCGGGCAGGGGGGTGCGGTACGGATTCCAGGCGGGCGTCGGTCTGAGGACCGACTGGGTGAGCGTGATGGCTCCCGCGCCGATGTCGCCGCCGGGGTAGTTCGGGTTGTACCGCTCGTAGTCGGCCGCCGGCACGCCGCGCGCCGCGAGGACCGTGTCGGCGAACCCCGGGGCGTACCGCTCGATGCGACGAGTGATCAGCGGCACCGGGTCACGGGTGTCGCCGTTGGGCACGTGCGCGTAGGCCCACACCGGGCGGCGGCCCCCCACGGCACGGCCGGGGTCGGTCACGGCCGGGTCGACGAGCAGCACGAACGGCTCCTCGTCGGCCGCGCCCCGGACGGCCGCGTTCTCCGCCCTGAGCGTCTCGGCGCGGGTGCCGCCCAGGTGCACGGTCCCGGCCCGGCCCACCTCGGGGTCGGCCCACGGGATGGGCTCGCTGACCAGGAAGTCGGCCTTCGCCGCGCCGGGGCCGTAGCGGAAGCGCTCCAGAGCTCGGCGGTAGCGCGGCGGCAACCGGTCGCCGGCCAGGGCCAGCAGGCCGCGCGGTGTGGTGTCCAGCATGATCACCCGGGCGTCCAGCTCCGCGAGGTCGGTGACCCGGTGGCCGGTGTGCAGCACCCCGCCGTGTGCCCGCAGGTCGTCGGCGAGCGCCTCGGCCATGCGGACGCTGCCGCCCTGCGGCAGCGGCCAGCCGGTCGCGTGCGCCAGGTGCCCGAGCAGCAGCGAGATGGCGCCCGCGGGCAGGCTGGGCAGCCGGCCCACCGCGTGCGCCGCGACCCCGGTGAGCAGGGCGCGGGCAGCTTCGGTGCGCAGCCCGCCGCCCCGCAGGAGGTGGTCGAGCACGCGCGGGCCGAGCAGCAGCGGGGCCGCCAAGTCGGAGGGGAGGGACCGCTGGCCGGACAGCAGGAAGTCGGTGACACCCGTGCTGTGCCGCACCAGTGGCTCCATCAGCCGCCGCCAGCGCCCGCCGTCCGGGCCGAGCCGGGCGCAGGTCCGCGCCAGGTCGCGGTAGGCGAACGCGGCGTCGCCGCCGTCCAGCGGGTGCGCGTAACTGATCGGCGGCTGGAGCAGCCGGACGCCGCGGGCCGCGAGGTCGAACTCTCGGAAGAACGCGGACGCGGCCGCCATCGGATGCACGGCGGCGCAGATGTCGTGCCACACCTCGGAGTCGAACAGGGCCTCGCCGCGCAGACCGCCGCCGATCGCGGCGGCCTGCTCGTGGACGTGCACGGTCAGCCCGGCGCGGGCCAGGGTGACGGCGGCGGCCAGACCGTTCGGGCCGCTGCCGACGACGGCGACGTCGGCGCGCGTCATGTGAGCGCGTCCTCGGCCGCGAACTGCTGGCTGGCGAGCCGCCGGTACACCTCGTCGGACGCGATGAGCTCCCGGTGGGTGCCGATCGTCCGCACGCGACCCTCCTCCATCACGATGATGCGGTCGGCCTGCACGACGGTCGACAGCCGGTGCGCGATGGCCAGCACGGCACATTCGCCGGCGGCCTCCGCCATCGTGTCGCGCAGCGCGGCCTCGGTGTCGCTGTCCAGGTGCGCGGTGACCTCGTCCAGCAGGATCACCTCAGGCCGTTGCAGCAAGGTGCGCGCGATGGCGAGCCGTTGCCGCTGGCCGCCGGACAGGCCCGCGCCGCGCTCACCGAGCACCGTGTCGAGCCCGTCGGGCAGAGCGGCGACGAAGTCCTCCAGGCTGGCGAGCCGCAGCGCGCGGGCGATGTCCGCGGCACTGGCGTCGGGGTTCGCATACGTCAGATTCTGGCGGATCGTGCCGCGCAGCAGCGGCGCGTCCTGCTCGACGTAGCCGACCAGCGACCGCAGCTCGGCGAGCTTGAGGGTGGCGGTGTCGTGGCCCGCGACATGGATCGTGCCGGAGTCCGGCCGGTGGAAACGCTCGATGAGCTGGAACGTCGTCGTCTTCCCGGCGCCGGAGGGACCGACGATCGCGGTCAGGCCGCGCCGCGGCAGGCTGAACGAGACGTCCCGCAACACCGGGACGTCCTCCTGGTAGGAGAAGCCGACGCCCTCGAAGCGGACCGCGGGGGCCGACTCCAGGACGGCCGCGCGCTCCCCGGGCGCTTCGTCCCCCTCCTTTTGATCCTCCTCTTCCTCCTGCGGGATGGCCCCCAGCTCCGTCACGCGCTGGATGGCGGCGCGGCCCTGCTGGATCTGGCCGATCGACATGAAGAGCATCACCAGCGGCGACACCACGTAGAAGAGATACATCACGAACGACGTGAGGTCGGCGGGCGACAGCGACCCGGTGGCGACCCGGGCCATGCCCCAGGAGATGACGACGGCGAGCGAGAGCTGCGTGCCGACGTTCATCGCCGGGGTGAGCAGCGAACTGAACCCGGTGACCCGGATCCCGCTGTGCCGCACCCGGTCGGCCAGCCGCGCCAGTTCCTCGGTCTCCCGCTCCTCGGCGCGCGACGCCTTGACCGTGGTGATGGCGCCGAGCACACGCTGCAGCCCCGAGCCGAACGCGCCGATGTTCTCCCGGTTCTTCAGGGCGGCGATGCGCACCTGGCGGGCCAGCAGCAGCGCACCGCCGCTGGCCAGACCGAGACAGCCGACCGTGGCGAGCAGCAGCTTCCAGTCGAGCAGGGCCATCAGCACGATGCCGCCGGCCACCATGAAGACGGAGGTGACCACCTGCGCCAGCGCCTGCGCGATGACCAGACAGGCGATGGAGGTGTCGGACACGGTGCGCGCGAAGACGTCACCGTGCTCCAGGCGTGAGAAGGCGGGGAACTGGCTGCGCAGCAGCCGGCCGCCCAGGACGCGCCGGGCGTCGAAGACGATGTTCTCGCCGGCCCGGCCGATCGCGTAGGCGTGTCCGGCGTTCAGTGCCGCGTCCGCGACGAAGAACACCGCGATGAACGTGACGGTCCAGGCGATCGGCTTGTCCAGGGCCACGGCCTCGATCAGCCGGCCCAGCATCCAGGGCTGGGCGAGCGTGGCCGCCGCGCCGACCAGGCCCATGCCGACACCGATGATCAGCAGAACCTGGTGGCGGCGGACTATCTCCCGGAGATTCATGCGGACTTGGTGTAGGACGCGACGAACAGACCGGCCGCGGGGGAGTACGCCGTCCGCTGCCAGTCACTGTAGTGACCCTCCGGCCGCAGCCCCGCGTCCCGTGCGTAGCCGTCCACCTCGTCGGGGGTGAGCAGGCGCACGGCCTCGGTGCCGATGCGGTGGGTGCCGTCCGCCTCGAACCACACCGTGGACACCTGCCAGACGCGGTTGTCCATCAGGAGCGTGGCGTGCATCTGGATGCCCGTGTTCGGCTCCGGGTAGGGCACGAATATCGTGGTGCGCGTCTGCCCCTCGTGCTGGGCTACGATGCCCGGCCGGTTGTGGGTCTCGACCACCAACCGGCCGCCCGGCCGCAGCAGTTCGGCCGCGCGGGCGATGGCTGCCCGCTGCCCCTCGGGGTCGAGGATCTGCGCGAGCGTGGAGCAGACGCAGTAGACCAGGCCGTAACTCCGCTCGCCGCGGTAGGTCCGGATGTCGCCGAGCTCGGCGGTCACCTCGCCCTCGTCGGCCTTCTTCGCAAGGGCCGCCAGCATCTCCGGCGAGGAGTCCACCCCGGTGACCGGGCCGACGCGGTGCGACAGCGGTAGCGCGATCCGGCCGGTCCCGACGCCGAACTCCAGCGTGCCCGAGGCCGGGTCCGGGTGGAGGCCGGCCAGGGCCTCGACGGCGACCCGCGCGGAGGCGTCGTCCTGGAAGATGCGGTCGTACCAGCCCTCGAACTGCTTGCCGTAGCCGATGTCCGCGATCGTCATGGGTTCTCCGTTTCTGTGTGCGTGGGACCCCCGTCGCGGAGGTCCCGGTCTCAGGCGGCCCGCAGGAAGCCCGGGGAGACGGGGTTCATCGCCTGATAGGTGGAGACGTAGAGAACCTCGGGATCCTCGCTGTCGTCGTGCCCGCTCGCGCGCACCACGGAGAACTGGAAGCCGCGCACCTCGGAGACGTTCGGGGCGTCCCTGATCTGCTTCCTGATGAACTCGGCGAGGACCCGGAAGGGCGGCGATCCGGTGGGGTCCTCGCCCTTGGCGATGTTCTTGATGATGGCGCTGCAGATGTCGAACACCGCCTTTTCCGTGCGGCGGGAGGAGAACCAGAACGCCTGGATCATCCTGCGGTCCTGGATCAGGTCGAGTTCGATCCAGGGCGACGTCTCACGGCTCTCGTCGAGCGTGCGGTAGAGGTAGTGGTAGTCGTGCGTCGCGGGGTTCGGCGCGAAGAACTTCCAGTTCGGCACGAGGGAGAACAGGTCCTTCTCCCGCCCGCGCTCGAAGGCCGGATGCGGGTGCTGCGCGGACAGCGTCGTCAGCAGCAGGGCCGCGCCCGCGAGCCGGGTCAGGGCGCCGGGGCCGGTGAAGGCGTCCTTCAGCAAGGTGGTGGGGTTCACTTCTTCTCACTCGCCTTTCCCGGGAGCTCCCCGGCCGGGCCCTCGACGGCCGGCGGCACGCAGTGACCGTTCACGAAGTCCGCGATCAGATCCGCCGCGGTACGCGCGTGACGGGCGTCGGTCAGGATCGTGTCGTGCCCGCCGCGCTCGACGACCGTGACGTCCCCGTGCCGTCCGGCCGCCCGGTGGGCCCGGACGATGTCGTGGTACATCAGCAACTGCTCGGGGTCGATGTCGACCGTCACCTGCGCCGCGACGACCAGGCCCGGGGCCGGCACCGGGGGCAGGTCCCCTTCGAAGGACTGGAACTCCTCGCGCACGGCCTTCCACTCCCGGGCCGCCGCCGTCCACAGCCGTGAGTCGGTGTAGAGGGCGAACGCCTTGTCCCGGTAGGCGTAGGGCAGATGGTCCACCCAGCGGGGGCGCGTCATCAGCGAGCCGAAGCCCAGCTTCGTCCAGCGCGCCATGTCCGTCATCGAGTCGGTGAACAGCTCGCTGCCCTTGCGCTGCTTGTCCGACCGGATGAGCTGCGCCGGGTGCGAGGGGTCGAGATAGACGACGCCGGCCACCCGGTCACCGAGCTGCGCCACGGCCCGCCGGTTCAGCTCCGCGCCCAGGGAGTGCCCGACGAGCACCACCTTGCGGTCCTCGGGCAGGGCCTGGCGGATCAGGTCCACCAGGTCGTCCACGGACTCCTGGATGCTGTACGGGGACTCCTTCACCCGGCGGCTCGGGCCGTAGCCGGCCCGGGCGTAGGTCACCACGGGCTGGCCCCGGTCGAACGCCAGGCGCTCCACGATCCACGCGAAGTGCTCGGTGGTCGAGGCGAGGCCGTGGTTGAAGACGAGGACCGGGCGGTCGGCGAGGTCCCGGCCGCCGGTGTCGTACCGCAGCACATTGCCGTAACGCGTGGTGACGGTACGGGAGTTAGGCCAGCCCTCCACGGCGCGGGCCCGCCGCTGCGTGGCCAGCACGGCCGACGCGGTGACGCCGCCGGCCAGCAGCACCAGCGCGGTCTTGACCATCCGGTCGTCCCGGCCGGCGACCACCGGCAGCGTCCTGGGCGCGGTGGTGTAGGCGACCATGGGGTGCATCGCGGGGAACGCGGTCATGAACCGGCCCAGGCCCATGACGAACGCGTTGGCGATATGGAAGCTCCCGGCCGCGCCGATCATCGGCCGGGTCAACTTCCCGCCCGCCAGATAGACGACGGGGAAAAGGCATTCCATCGCCAGCACCGCGTGCTGCGTGAGCCTGCTGGCCCGGGGGTAGCGCTGCGTCAGCCGGTACGCGCGCTCGAAGCCGTAGGTACGGGTCCGCAGCACGCCGGGCAGGGCCGAGCCGTCACGCCACTTCGTGCCCGCCAATTTCGCCCAACCGGACGTCGCGTAGGACATGTTGGCCTGGATCGCGAGATACCACATCAGGGCATCCTTGACCTGCGGGCTGTTCGACAGCCGCGCCAGCCCGGTGACCGCCTGCACCTGCGTGGCGACTTGGTCCGAGCCGTCCGTGCCGTATCGGTGGCGGGCCTGCAGAAGCGTGGTGGAGACACCGAGGTAGAGGTTGCCCGCCGCCCGCCACTTGCCGTTCCCCGGCAGGAGCATCCCCAGGCTGCAGGCGGCGCGCGTGGCGTGCAGGGCCAGCGTGGTGCGCCTGCCGCTCACGGCGTCGGTGAGCTTCTGAACGGCCGGAATCTTGCTCTCCGGCGTCTGCTTCATGATTTCCCAGTCATTGAGCCCGCCGGGGCCCAGATTCCGGTGCTGGTGGAGGTATTCCAGGGAAGAGGACAGAGTGGAAAGGGCCGCAAGTCGTTCCGATATGCCTATCGCCCGGTCCCGGGAAATCGGAATCGGAGAAAAAAGCGAAGAAGTAAGCTTCTTTATCAGCTGCATGCCGAAAGTTTGCTCCGCGTCGAATCGGCTGAGGGTAGAGTCGAGAGGGCTGTCGGGCCGCGATTCCGCCGCGGCCCGACAGACCCTCCCCGCCCCCGGGCGGACAGCTCCCACAGGGCACTCTCAGAAGCCCGCAGGGCTTCTCAACAGGTGGCGCTCAGTCCGGCAGGACGTCAGTCGTTGGCGCCGGCCTCGTACGCCTGGACGGTGACCCACGCGGCACCGGCACCGCCGGCGAAGCCCACGCCGAAGGCGACCAGGGCCGGGGTGGCCTGAATCGGCATCATCGCGCCGAACTCGCCATGGGTCTCGTCCGTCAGCTTCTCGGGGGTGACGGCGACAACGCTGTCGATAATCTTGCTCATCGCGCTTGTTTCCCTTCGGTGGTGTTTTCGGTGGTGTTTATGGGATGAAGGCTCAGCCGTTGATGCGGCCGGTGACGTACGCACCGACCACGGCACCGGCGCCGGCGACGGCGCCGCCGACGTACCAGCAGGTGGCAACGGCCGCCACGGGGGTGGCCAGGACCGGGCCGGCGTCGTCCTGGTAGCCCTGCTCGAGTGCGCCGAGGTCCTGCTCGTTCATGAACGCGGCGATCTTCTGCTCCATCGCGCTCTCCTCCGTCTCTTTATGTCGAGTACTGCATTCGGAATGCTGCGTGGTGGTTCTTTCGCACCGGGACGCGGATACGGCCTTTCCCGGCGGGATCTCACGGCAAGACTCCCGCCAGGAAATGCCAGGGGTGTCGGACCGGTATCGGGCCTTTGGACGCACATGCGTCACAGGGAGAATTGAATTCGTGGTGCGCCATCTCGATGGGACATGCGCGGCCTTGGGTCCCGGGTTCGGGGACCGAATCATCCCGGACGTCGGCCGGTAATCCATGCGTCGGGTGGTGCCAGTGCCTCGAAATCACTTTTTCGGTGGCGATCACCACACTAGCGGGCTGTCGATCAATGAGAACAGGCCATAAAGATTTCTGGCCGGATCCATAGCGTGCCGCCCGCCGTCGGGGGCTACCCCCGGTACGGGCCCGACCTGCGCTTCTGCTGCCCGGGTCCGGTACGCCATGGGTAATGTACGGGTAAAGGAGTGGCTGATTCCGCTCCCCTGGAAGTCTCCGGAATCCCTATTTTTCCAAGAAAACGGAAATATCACTCGGGGGTGTGCGGGGTGCCGAGCAGTTGAACGGGAGAACGCGCCTCATCTGTCATTGTCGGAACGTGCGCTCACGGTCCGGCCGCCGAGGCGGCGTCGAAAGCGTCCGCCCGTGCCCTCAGCGCGGGTCGGCGAAGCCGTCCTGGTTGTCCAGCGCCCGGCGCAGCCTGAGCAGAAGGGTCACGGCCCGCATCACGAAACCGACGGCCGCCAGGAGGGACGCGCAGGTGAACAGCGCCGACTCCGCACCGCGGCCCAGATCCAGGAACAGGGCGGGGCTCGCCACAATGAGGAACAGCAGCGCGGCCACGGCGCAGCCGCTGGCCACCGCGTAGCTGATCTCCACGGTGATGGCGTCGCGGCTCTCCTGACGACGTGCTCCGGACATGCGTCGCCCCTCTCTCGGTCCCTTCATCCACGCCAGTCTGTCATTCCGCGAGCATGGAGGGGCGCACGTCTCGACACGGGCGGGCAGCGCCCCCCCGACGAGGCCTGTGAGGTCGACGAGGCGCGCGGCCTCACGCCGCGGGCGGTTCCGTCCTCGGGGGCCGACCGGGGCGGCCCGACTGATGGGGCCGCCCCGACTGATCCGGCCGGTCCGGACGGCCCGATCGGTCGGGGCGGTCCGGGACCCGTAGCAGCGGGCTGGTGTGGCGGTGGAGCCAGGCGCGGTAGGCGGGGTTGGCCCGGATCAGTTGTTCGTACGCGTCCTGGAGGTCGCCGAACAGGGCGTCGAGTTCGGCCGGTGGCATGGAGCAGGGTCTCGACGCGAGGAACAGCCGGGCGGCCAGGGGGTCGCCGTGCAGGGGGCGGAGCACCGTGCCGGGCGCCGGATCGGCGGTGGGCTGGCAGGGGCGTACGGCCTCGCCGGAGGCGACGAGTTCGGCGGCGGTCGTGCTGTCGCGGACATGCACGAGGCGGGGGTCGAGCCCCGCGGAGGTGAACGCGCGGCGCAGCGCCGCGCATTCGTCGTCGGCCGTCGGGTCGACGATCCAGGGTTCGTCGGCGAGGTCCGGGAGTCTGATCACCGGCTGGTCCGCCGCGGGGTGACCCGCGGCCAGGGCGACGAACCTCGGCTCACGCGCGACGAGCATGCGTCGCTCCACCCCCGGCGGGACGGTCAGGGGGAAGCCGTCGAACTCGTGGATCAGGGCGATGTCGAGCTGGTTCGTCGCCAGCAGCTGGAGCAGCGTGTCCGCGGACACCTCTATATGGATCGTGGTGTCCGTGTCGGGCAGGCGGGTGTGGACGCGCCCCAGCCAGCCCGTCACGGCGCGGCTGCCGATGCTGCCGATCCGCAGGCGCGAGCCCCCGGAGCCCACCGCCGCGTCCCGGGCGGCCGTCACCAACGCGGTCATCTCGGCCACGATGGGCCGCGCCCGGGACAGCACCGAGTGACCCAGCGGTGTCGGCCGGCTCCCGGTTTGGCCGCGGGTGAAGAGGAGGCCGCCGATGGCCCCTTCGATCCGGCTGAGCTGAGTGGTGAGGGAGGGCTGGGTCATGCCCAGCTGTAACGCCGCTTTACGCACACTTCCCGCGTCGGCTATGGCCAAAAGCGCACGGAGGTGCCTGACCTCTAGCTCCACGGGGGGAGCATAACCGCGCCTCGTGCGTCACACCAGACACAGCGGGGGCAGGGTAGGTGATTGATCGGTGCTATGGCCACTTGGCATCATCCGCACCATTGATATCTCGTCAGAGACTCTCCGGGACCAAAGAGTTCACCCGACGCTCCTCGGCCGCCTGTCCACCCCGTGCGGCCGAAGGTGCTCGGAACGAATGGAGTCCCCCACATGAACCGCTCCACGATGGTGCTCTCGGCAGCACTCGGCCTCGGACTGGCCGCGAGCATGACGGCCGTGCCCGCTTCGGCGGCGACGGCGCACACCGACCAGCAGTTCACGCAGTCCTCGTACGTCGGCTCGGCGGCCGAGGAGGCGAACAACAAGGCCTTCTTCGAGGCCGTGATGAAGTCCGCGAAGGCGAAGCAGGCCGCGAAGCCGGGCCTGCGCGCCGTCACCGTCACCTACGACGCCAGCAGAGCCCCCAGCTTCGCCGCCCAGATAGCCAGCAGCGCGCGGATCTGGAACAGCTCCGTGAGCAACGTCCAGCTGCGTGCGGGCACCAACGCGGACTTCACGTACCGCGAGGGCAACGACTCCCGTGGCTCCTACGCGAGCACCGACGGCCACGGTCGCGGTTACGTCTTCCTCGACTACCGGCAGAACCAGCAGTACGACTCCACCCGCGTCACCGCCCACGAGACCGGTCACGTCCTCGGCCTGCCGGACCACTACTCCGGCCCGTGCAGCGAGCTGATGTCCGGCGGCGGCCCCGGCCCCTCCTGCCGGAACGCCAACCCGAACAGCGCCGAGCGCAGCCGGGTCAACTCGCTGTGGGCCAACGGCATGACCGCGTTCAACAAGGACGCCTTCACCAAGGCGCACTGACCGCGCACTGACCCGCGAGGTCGCGCGAGCGGCCCGTAGGGCGCCCGCAGGGACGCCCGCGCGACCCCGAAAGGGGCTCTCAAGTGGTCTCCCGTCGATCCGACGGGGGTCCCCGGCGGCTTCTCCGCATGATCACCAACAGCCCCTGGGTGATCTTCCGGACGATCCTGCGACGCACGACGACGGCGGCCCGGCTCCTTCTCGGAACCGGGCCGCCGTCCCATGCCAGCCACCCCCGGCCCGTCGAGGGCGCATACTGAAGCCAATGACGAAGCCAAGAGCGACCCGACGTTACTTGCCCACCAGCCCCTTCAACACCCCGCCCGTGACGCTTCCGGTCGAGCACTTCGCCGTAGGGGACCGCGTCACACACGACCGGTACGGTCTCGGACGGGTCATCGGCGTCGAGGACGGCATCGCCGTGCTCGTCGACTTCGCATCGCGCCAGGAGCGGATTCCGGGGCCCTTCACCAAGCTGACCAAGCTCTGACCGCACCCGTGGCGCCGCGATTCACCTATCCGGAGGTGGGAGCCACCGGGCGGGATCCGCTGCCCGGCGGGTACTCCCACCTCCGCGTCAGCACGCCCACGGGCCACGGCCGGGCCGTTTTCGAGGCGGCCGCCGACGCCGTGCTGACCTGGGGCATGCACCGGGCCGCGGGGGTGCGGATCCCCGACGGCACGCCTCCCGCCGCGTACGGCGTCACCGTGACCCCCGGCGTCGGCATCGGCCCCCTGCGGATCTCCGGCCCCTGCGCGGTGGCCTGGGCGTTACGGGAGGAGCGGCAGGCCGGCTTCGCGTACGGGACCCTGCCGGGCCACCCCGAGACGGGGGAGGAGGCGTTCGTCGTGACGATCGACGACGCCGGGAACGTCACGCTGACCGTCACCGCCTTCAGCCGGCCCGCGCGCTGGTTCACCCAGGCCGCCGGACCGCTGGTGCCCCTCTTCCAGCGGGCGTACGCGCGGGGCTGTGGACGCGCCCTGCGCAAGGAAGCCGCCCGCAGGGTGAGCCGGGCCTGATCCCGCCCCCGCCCCGCCTTCCGCCGCTCTCGCGCGCCCGCGTCCCACCGGCGTACGGAATCCCCTGTACCGCTCCACCGGCCCGGCTGCGCGGGCCCGCTCGCGCGGCTTCGGTATTCCCGCGCTACCGCGTCGGGACCCACTTCGTACGGTCGGCGCCGAAGCGGGCGCGTGCGGGTGCGTAGCCGGTGCGTACGGGTGCGTACCCGGGGTGTGTACGAGTGCGTGTACGGGGCCTACGGGGTGGTCGGTGCCTCGGCGGGTTCCGGGCGGGTCATGAGGAACGCCGCCCCCGAGCCGGCGGCGAAGAGCGCGAAGACCGAGACGGCCGTGCCGAACCAGGTCGCCCCCAGCCATTGGCCGCCGAAGTAGCCGAGGCTCACGCTGTACGCCGCCCAGGTCAGACCCGCCAGCGCGGACCAGGGGAGGAACTCGGCGGCCCTGCGATGCGCCACCCCCGCGCCCAGGCTCACCACGGACCGCCCCGCGGGCGCGAACCGGGCCAGCACGACGAGCGGGCCACCGCCGCGCAGCAGCGCCGTGCCGAGCTTGGCCTGGGCCGCGGTCAGCCGGCGGGAGCGGGAGATGGCACGGTCGAAGCGGTCGCCGCCGCGCCAGGCGAGGCGGTAGGCGACCAGGTCGCCGAGAACGGACGCGGTGGCGGCGCACATCACGAGAGCGAACATCTCGGCGAATCCGGCGTGGCCCCGGGCGGCGTCGGCCGCCGCGTCGGCGGCGGTGCCCGCGGCCGCGGTGGCGGCGGTGATCACCAGGACCCCGCTCGGCAGCACCGGGAGGAAAACGTCAAGGAGAACGGACAAGCCGACGATCACATAAATCCATGGCGTGGTGGCCAACGCCCCCAACTGCTCCAGCACGTCCTGATCTCCCGGTACGGTCCCCCGCCGCGACGTCGCAGGGGAGCGGCAGGGGCGGCCTTCACAACCGTACAGCGTACGCCTGGGGCTCCTGGGGCGCGGGAGTGGGGGTTGTGATGTTGTGAACGTCACGGGCCGTGAGGGGCTCGTCGGCGCACCACAAGTGCGGCGCGGTCACGCACCAGGAGGGGCCCGGCGGTGCCGGACCCCTCCTGGTGACGGGCGGTGCGGACGACCCGGGGCCGCCCTCGCGGTCAGACCGCGCTGGGGGTGCGCTGCGGAGCGGACGCCTGGGCGTCCTCGCCACCGGAGCGGGAGAAGAGGCGGTCCAGCGAGAGGGCGCCGGGACCGGTGAAGACGAGCAGGAAGAAGGCCCAGCAGAACATCGCCGAGGCCTCGCCGCCGTTCTGCAGCGGCCACAGGGCGCTGCTCTGGTGCATGTCGAAGTACGCGTACGCCATGGAGCCGGAGGCTATGAAGGCCGCGCTGCGGGTGCCGAGGCCGAGCAGCACCAGGCCGCCGCCCACGAGCTGGATGACCGCGGCGTACCAGCCGGGCCAGGTGCCGGCGGAGATCGTGCCGCCGCCGACCGCGCCACCGAGGACGCCGAACAGGGAGGCGGCGCCGTGGCAGGCGAAGAGCAGGCCGACCACGATGCGGAAGGCGGAGAGGACGTAGGGGCGGGCGGCGTCGAGCCGGGCGGTGAGCGCCGAGGCCGAAGACGTGGGGGGCATGGATGGGCTCCTCGTGGCGGGGACAGGAAACGACGAGGGCTCCAGGTTAGGTACCCCTAACGATACTTGCAAGTTCAAGTTTCTTATTTCGTTCGAACACGCGCCCTGGTTTCGGCGGGCTCCTCCACCTCCACCCCCGCCGCCTCCGCATCCACGTCCACGTTCATGTCCAGGACCGTGGACAGTCGCTTCCCGGCGTCGTTCCCCTCCGCGCGCGCCTGGTCGAGCCGCAGCCGCGCGGCGCGGCCGCGCAGGGTCAGCGTCATCAGCTGGTTGCCGAACCAGGGGCCGCCGCCGACCCTGTCCCAGTCGAACGGTGGACGCCCCACCCGCCCGTGACGCGTCAGCGCCCGCCCCAGCCGCCGCCCCGGCCCGCTCCAGCCGAAGCGGAAGCCGAGCCGCACGGCGGTGTGGATGTTGTTGTGCACCGGGGAGCAGGTGAGCTGGAGGACCCGGCTGCGCACGGTGTCCGGCAGGGCGGGCTCGGCGACGTACGCGTGGTGGACGTCACCGGCCAGCACGCTGATCGTCGCGGGCGCGTCCGGCCCGCTGCCCGCCGTCGTGATCAGCTCGGTCAGCTCCGTGAACGACGCGGGGAACGCCGCCCAGTGCTCCAGGTCCGCCCGCTGGCGCACGGTTTCGGCCACGCGCGCCCAGCGGGCCCCGCGCTCCCCGGCGCACAGGGCCGCGTTCCAGGTCTCCGCGTCGTGCACCGCCGGTGGCAGCAGCCAGGGCAGCGACGTGCCGATGAGGAGGTGGTCGTACGAGCCGGGGCCGTCCAGCACCTCGCCGCGCAGCCAGTCCGCCTCGGCGGGGGCGAGCATGGCCCGCGCGCCCTCCCCGAGGACGCGCGTCGTACGGGTGTCGACCATCACCAGCCGTACGCGCCCGAAGTCACGGCGATAGCTCCAGCGGGCCTCGGCCGGGTCGTCGTCGACGCGGGCGGCGAACTCCCGCAGTGCCTCGGTGCCGTCCGCGGCGGAGCTGACCGCCTTGTAGAGCTCGTCGCGGGCGAGCTCGGCGGGGGAGAGGTTGCCCAGGTGCTGGTACACCCAGTACGACATCAGGCCGCTGACCGCCCGCTCCCGCCACCACGGCGTCGCCCGCATCCGGGACCGCCACGCCTCGCTGGTGTTCCAGTCGTCCATGATGTCGTGATCGTCGAAGATCATCAGGCTCGGGACGGTGGAGAGCAGCCAGCGGACCTCCGGGTCGCTCCAGGACTCGTCGTAGAGCCGGGTGTACTCCTCGAAGTCCGCGACCTGGTGTCCCGGCGGCTCGGTGAGCGGGCGCCGCTCGGCGATCCAGCGCCGGGTGGCCTCGGAGGTCTTGTCCGCGTACACCTGGTCACCCAGCAGCACGAGGACGTCGGGCCGGTGGTCGCCGGTGCCGTCCTCGGCTTCCGTATGCGCCATGTCGCGGGCCATGTCGCTCGCCAAGGTGTCGAGCGCGTCCGGTCCGAACGGGCCGAAGGGTTTCAGACGGGCACGCGCGCGGACGCCTTCCGCCTCCGGAGGCGGCGCGGACCAACGACAGGACCCGAAGGTGACCCGCACGGTGTCGTCACCGCCGCCGTCGGCGCCGAGCGCGGGCGTGCGGATCGTGCTGTCGGGGAAGGCCGACCCGGCGAGCGGCCACACCGGCTCGCCGTCCAGGAACACGCCGTACGCCGTCTCGCTGCCCGGCGTGAGGCCGGTGACCGGCACCAGGGCGTAGTGGTGCCCGGCGACCTGCCAGGTGCGCGCCGAGCCGCCCGCGCCGTCGGCGCAGCGGACCTCCGCCTCGCAACTCCGGTCGGTCTCGACCCACACGGTGGCGCTCGTACCGCTCTGCCAGTCGACGTACCGCAGCAGCGGGCCCAGTCGCAGGGCTGCCGTCATGCCGGTCTCCCCTCCGTCATCCCGTACGGTACGAAACGAGGGAGGGGAGCACGGAGTTTCCCATTCCGGGTGAAGTTCGCGCGGGTCAGCAGCCGTTGAGGACGGCCGCCAGCTTGGTCTTCTCGGCGGGGTCGACGGTCAGCTTGTAGTGGTGCTTCACCGTGACCCACATCTGCGTGTACGTACAGGCGTAGGACGCGAGCGGCGGCATCCACTGCGCCGGGTCCTTGTCGCCCTTGGCCTGGTTCACCCGGTCGGTGACGGCGATCAGCTGCGAGTGGGTCAGGTCGTTGGCGAACGCCTGCCGCTGCGCGGTCGTCCAGGTGTTGGCGCCCGAGCGCCACGCCTGCGCCAGCGGCACGATGTGGTCGATGTCGATGTCCTGGGCGTCCTCCCAGGTGGCACCGTCGTACGGCGAGAACCAGCGGCCCTCCACGGCGGCGCACTTGTCGTCCTGCCGGACGTCCTCGCCGTCGCGCTTGAGGACGACCTCGCGGGTGTTGCAGGCGCCGCCCTGGCTGCTCCAGTGCGGGAACTTGGAGCGGCTGTAGCCGTCCATGGAGCCCTCGCTCTTGACCGTCAGCTCGCCCAGGTACGTACGGGCGGTCGCGGCGTCCGCCGGGGCGGGCGGCGCGGCGTGGGCGGCCGGGCCGCTGAGGACGATCGTGCCGACCAGGGCGGCGAGGCCGCCGCCGACGGCCGCACGACGCGCGTAGACGCCGCGCGGAGCAGAGGTGACGCGTATACCGGACATGGGAACTCCCTTGGAGTGGGGGGCTGTCGGCCGTCTGGGCGCGGCCAGGATCGCGGCGACGGGTTGCCGAAGGGTGGTCGCCGGGTAACAGCGTGGCGACGCGGCCATGTCAAAGCAAGGGGGCGGGAGCGTGATCAACCCCTCGGACGCGATCGCTGACACGCCGCCACCCACGCGCCTCAGCAGGGAACTTCGCCGACCGTAGGGTGGCCGCGTGCTCGCCGCCGAAGTCCTGCTGCCCGTCGACACCGCCCTTTGGGTGGTCCTCGCGGCCCTGCTCGCCGCCGCCGTCACCGTCGCCGCGCTCGCCCGCCTCACCGGCGACCGGGGCCGGGGCTACGCCCGCCAGATCGCCGTCGCGGGGCTGCGCGCGGCTGTGCAACTGGCGGCGGTCTCCGCACTGATCGGCTGGGTGGTCCGGGCGGCCCCGCTGCTGCTGTGCTTCGTGCTGCTCATGTTCGCCGTCGCCGTCCGGACGGCGGGCCGCCGCGTCACGGACAACGGCACGTGGTGGTGGGCGGCCGTGCCGATCGGGGGCGCGGTGCTGCCGGTCGTCGCCGTGCTGCTGCTGACCGGGCTCGTGCCGTACAAGGGCATCGCGCTGATCCCGGTCACCGGCATTCTCATCGGCGGCGGCTTGACCGCGACGGTCCTCGCCGGACGGCGCGCCCTGGACGAGCTGCGCACCCGGCACGGCGAGGTGGAGGCGGCCATGGCCCTCGGCTTCCTCGACCGCGAGGCCCGGCTGGAGATCGCCCGCCCGGCCGCCTCGGACGCCCTGCTGCCGGGCCTGGACCAGACCCGGACCGTGGGCCTCGTCACGCTGCCGGGCGCCTTCGTGGGCATGCTGCTGGGCGGCGCCTCGCCGCTGCTGGCGGGGGCGGTGCAGATGTTCGTGCTGGTCGCGCTGATGGCCGTGCAGGTGGTGGCGGTGGCCGTCACCCTGGAACTGATCGCCAGGGGGCTGCTGCACCGGGGTGCCCCCACCAAGGTGCCTGTACCCTGAAGGGAGCAGAAGGGGAGTAGCTCTTCGCCGGACCGTCGACATACTGCTGAGTTCGCTCAGCCGGCGCCCGGAGGCGGATGTCTTTCATCCGCCAGCGAGACCTTCGGCCGCAGTGTCCACGACGCTGCCGTGCCGAAGCGACCCCTGATCTCCACGCAGGCCCCGTCCCTCGGTGCGCGCAGCCCACACCGACAGAGGAAACCCTGTGTTCAGCTTCACCGTCGCCGCCCTGGTCTTCGGGGTCGTCTTCCTGGCCGAGCTGCCGGACAAGACCGCTCTCGCCGGCCTGATGCTCGGCACCCGCTACCGCGCGAGCTACGTCTTCGTCGGCGTCGCCGCGGCCTTCGCCGTCCACGTGGCCCTGGCCATCGCCGCGGGCAGCGTCCTGACCCTCCTGCCGCACCGCCTCGTCCAGGCCGTCGTCGGCCTGCTCTTCCTCGCGGGCGCGGCGATGCTGCTGCTGAAGAAGGACGACGGCGAGGAAGAGATCAAGAAGCCCGCCGACCAGTCCTTCTGGAAGGTCTCCGGCGCGGGCTTCATGCTGATCCTCGTCGCGGAGTTCGGCGACCTCACCCAGATCATGACCGCCAACCTCGCCGCCCGCTACGACGACCCCGTCTCGGTCGGCGTGGGCGCGGTCCTGGCCCTCTGGTCGGTGGCCGGCCTCGGCATCGTGGGCGGCCGCACCCTCATGAAGCGGGTGCCGCTGGCTTTGATCACACGGATCGCGGCGGTGCTGATGCTGGCGCTGGCGGGGTTCAGCCTGTACGAGGCGGTGGCGGGCTGACGCCCGTGCGCTGCCGCGCTCGGGGGCCCTGGTACCGGCCGGGGCCGGGGCCCCTCCGTGCCTCCCGCCGTGCGACGGCGGTGGCTCACAGCACCTCACCACTCCGCCTGTTCGCCTCGCGCACCTTCTTGAGCAGGGCCGCGCGGGACTGGCTCGTGTCGCCTGCCGCGATCAGTCGGCTGTCTTTCAGGGTGCCGGTACCTGTGACGGTGGGGCCGTAGGGCTCCGGTCTCTCGGGGGGCTCGAGCGCGGGGCCGAGTGCCCGGAAGTCGATGACGCGGCGGGTTCCACAGCCGGAGCAGGTCATCATTCCGTCGGCAGCCGCCCAGGCTTCCTCGGGGTGGGGGCATCTGAGGCCGGGCGGCTTGGGGCTGAATGATCCCCTGTCCGCCGTGACCTGGTGCGGCTTCGCGGGTGGATCGGCCCCTCCTGTTTCGCGGTGTGGAGCGATGGTCGAGCCCGACGGCAGGACCGGTCGTCTGACCATGAGGCGGCTGAACAGTCCCAGACTCGCCAACAGTGCGATGGTTTCGAGGGCGGCCCGGACGGACGTCATGAGTGCTCCGCGCGAAGGTGCCGTCCCATCGCCACAGTTGTTGCCTCAGCCACGGGGGTGTTGCCCTGGCGGACGGCTTCCCAGCGTTTCTCCTTGATCTCTCTGCACTTGGTGCAGGGCCCTGTCAGGGTCTGAACGGCTTTTGGCTGCGGCCCGCTAGCCTGGATCTGCATCGAACCTCCTGCTTGCCTCAGGGGTGAGATGTCAGCCTCGGCGGAGACCCACGCGGTGTTACCAGCACCTGTGAGTCAGGATCCGCCGGGGCTTCTTCTTGTTCTCGTGCCGGCCGCCGTCCCGGGGCGCGGCGCGGCGGCGCTTCGGCTGCCGGAATCACAGCGACTCGCACTGTAACTGCGAAGCTACTCACAGTTTTTCTGCTAGTCAAGGAGCTCTGCGGCTACCCCTGTTGGGCGGGTTCTGACAGTCTTGGTGCGGCCTGAGAGGAGAGCGAACATGACCACAGGCTTTGGCCTGGTCGTACGCTTCACGCTGCGCGACGCCGATGCCGCGGGAGCCTTCGATGAGCTGGTGTCGCGAACGCTGGAAGACATCGGGCGCTATGAGCAGGGCACGGTGGTGTACGTGAACCACCGCGTCCCGGGTGAGCCGAAAGTCCGTGTGTTCTATGAGCTGTACAAGGACCGTGCCGCGTTCGACGCGCACGAACAGCAGCCGCACATCAAGAAGTTCCTCGAAGCGCGCGAGGAGTTCGTCTCCCGGACCGAGGTGACCTTCCTGGAGCGCGTCGACGGAAAGGTGTGAGCAGGACGGTGACACCCGAAGGGCGGCGCGCGTTCGGCGCGCGGGTCGCAGAGCTGCGTAACCAGTGCGGACTGACCCAGCGGGACCTGGCGGCAGAGATCGGCCGCACCACAAGCTGGCTGTCCCAGGTCGAACGCGGCGTCCAGCCGGTCAACCGATTGGATGTCCTACCTTTCAAGGGTGGTTGCTCTGGTCATTCGTAAGATCGGAGGGCCCGGGGGCTCTGGGTATGGCTGTCATTGGTGCGCCGTAGGGATGG
>NZ_JBVIQR010000009.1:0-77851 GCF_055576875.1 Streptomyces sp. NPDC033229
CCCGCGGCGTCTGGTGCGTGCGATCGCAAGGCGGAGGGTCGCCCTCGTACCGGGCGTACTCGGGCGAGCCCGACAACGCAGCGAGCGTGCGTGCCTGGGGGTACCCCCAGCGGTAGCTGGGGGAGCGTCGCGGGCCAGGCGCGACTTTGCGGACACACCCTAGTCCTCGCCCTCCAGGTTGCCCTCGGTCTCCAGGAATGCCTGGCGCAGCCCCTCCAGCGTCTCCGCGTCCGGCTTGGCCCACATGCCGCGGCTCTCCGCCTCCAGGAGGCGCTCGGCGATGCCGTGCAGCGCCCAGGGGTTGGCGTCCTGGAGGAAGGCGCGGTTCTCCGCGTCGAGGACGTAGGTCTGGGCGAGCTTGTCGTACATCCAGTCGGGGACGACGCCGGTGGTGGCGTCGTAGCCGAACAGGTAGTCCACGGTGGCGGCGAGTTCGAAGGCGCCCTTGTAGCCGTGGCGGCGCATCGCCTCGATCCAGCGGGGGTTGACGACACGGGCGCGGAAGACGCGGGAGGTCTCCTCGACCAGGGTTCGGGTGCGGACCGTCTCCGGGCGGGTGGAGTCGCCGATGTACGCCTCCGGGGCCTTGCTCTTGAGTGCCTTCACCGTGGCGACCATGCCGCCGTGGTACTGGAAGTAGTCGTCGGAGTCGGCGATGTCGTGTTCGCGGGTGTCGGTGTTCTTCGCCGCGACCGCGATGCGCTTGTAGGCGGTCTCCATCTCCTCTCGGGCCGGGCGGCCCTCGAGCTCGCGGCCGTAGGCGTAGCCGCCCCAGACGGTGTAGACCTCGGCGAGGTCGGCGTCGGTGCGCCAGTCGCGGCTGTCGATGAGCTGGAGCAGGCCCGCGCCGTAGGTGCCGGGGCGGGAGCCGAAGATGCGGGTGGTGGCGCGGCGTTCGTCGCCGTGTTCGGCGAGGTCGGCCTGGGCGTGGGCGCGGACGTAGTTGTCGTCGGCGCTCTCGTCGAGGGCGGCGGCGAGCCGGACCGCGTCGTCGAGGAGGCCGATGACGTGCGGGAAGGCGTCGCGGAAGAAGCCGCTGATGCGCAGGGTGACGTCGATGCGGGGGCGGCCCAGCTCCGCCAGGGGGATCGGCTCCAGGCCGTTGACCCGGCGTGAGGCGTCGTCCCAGAGCGGGCGGACGCCCATCAGGGCGAGGGCCTCGGCGACGTCGTCGCCGGAGGTGCGCATCGCGCTCGTGCCCCACAGGGACAGGCCCACCGACTTCGGCCAGTCGCCGTGGTCCGTGCGGTAGCGCTCCAGGAGGGAGTCGGCGAGGGCCTGGCCGGTCTCCCAGGCGAGTCGGCTGGGGACGGCCTTGGGGTCGACGGAGTAGAAGTTGCGGCCCGTCGGGAGGACGTTGACGAGGCCGCGGAGGGGTGAGCCGGACGGGCCGGCCGGAACGAAGCCGCCGTTCAGGGCGTGCACCGCGTGGTCGATCTCGTCGGTGGTGGCGGCCAGGCGGGGTACGACCTCACGGGCGGCGAAGTCGAGGATCGCGGCGACCTGTTCGCCGTGCTCCCGAGCCACGGAAGCGACCGCGGCCGGGTCCCAGTCGGCGTCCTCCATCGCCTGGACGAGCGCGCGGGCCCGCTCCTCCGCCTCGTCGGCGGTGGTGCGGGTGGCGGCGGACTCGTCGAGGCCGAGGGCCTCGCGCAGGCCCGGCAGGGCCGCCGTGCCGCCCCAGATCTGGCGGGCGCGCAGGATCGACAGGACGAGGTTGACGCGTGCCTCGCCGACGGGCGCACCGCCGAGGACGTGCAGACCGTCACGGATCTGGGCGTCCTTGACCTCGCACAGCCAGCCGTCGACGTGGAGCAGGAAGTCGTCGAAGCCGTCGTCGTCCGGACGGTCGTCGAGGCCGAGGTCGTGGTCGAGCTTCGCGGCCTGGATGAGCGTCCAGATCTGGGCGCGGATGGCGGGCAGCTTGGCCGGGTCCATCGCGGAGATGGACGCGTACTCGTCGAGGAGCTGTTCCAGGCGGGCGATGTCGCCGTAGGACTCGGCGCGGGCCATCGGCGGCACGAGGTGGTCGACGAGGGTGGCGTGGGCGCGGCGCTTGGCCTGGGTGCCCTCGCCGGGGTCGTTGACGAGGAAGGGGTAGATCAGCGGCAGGTCGCCGAGGGCGGCGTCCGGGCCGCAGGCGGCGGACAGGCCGGCGTTCTTGCCGGGCAGCCACTCCAGGTTGCCGTGCTTGCCGAGGTGGACCATGGCGTCGGCGCCGAAGCCGCCGTCCGCCCGGGAGGCGGCGATCCAGCGGTAGGCGGCGAGGTAGTGGTGCGAGGGCGGCAGGTCGGGGTCGTGGTAGATCGCGATGGGGTTCTCGCCGAAGCCGCGCGGCGGCTGGATGAGGATGAGGAGGTTGCCGCGGCGCAGCGCCGCGAGGACGATGTCGCCCTCGGGGTTGGCGCTGCGGTCGACGAACATCTCGCCGGGCGCCGGGCCCCAGTGCTCCTCGACGGCCTCGCGCAGCTCGGCGGGCAACTCGGCGAACCAGCGCCGGTAGTCGGCGGCCGGGATACGGACGGGGTTGCGGGCGAGCTGCTCCTCGGTGAGCCACTCCTGGTCGTGGCCACCGGCCTCGATGAGGGCGTAGATCAGCTCGTCGCCGTCGCCGGACGCGAGGCCGGGGACCTCCTCCGAACCGAAGTCGTAGCCCTCCTCGCGCAGTCGGCGCAGCAGCGCCACGGCGCTGGCCGGGGTGTCGAGCCCGACGGCGTTGCCGATGCGGGAGTGCTTGGTGGGGTAGGCGGAGAGGACCAGCGCGAGGCGCTTGCCGGCCGCGGGGATGTGGCGCAGCCGGGCGTGGCGCACGGCGATGCCGGCGACGCGGGAGGCGCGCTCGGCGTCGGCCACGTACATCGGCAGCCCGTCCTCGTCGACCTCCTTGAAGGAGAACGGGACGGTGATGAGGCGGCCGTCGAACTCGGGGACGGCGACCTGGGTGGCGGCGTCGAGCGGCGAGAGGCCCTCGTCGTTCTCCTCCCAGGCGCTGCGGGGGCCGGTCAGACACAGGGCCTGGAGGATCGGTACGTCGAGCGCGGCGAGGGCGCCGGCGTCCCAGGACTCGTCGTCGCCGCCGGCGGAGGCGGCCGCGGGCTTGGTGCCGCCCGCGGCGAGGACGGTGGTGACGACGGCGTCGGCGCTGCCGAGAGCCTCGACGAGCGCGGGCTCGGGGGCGCGCAGCGAGGCGACGTACAGCGGCAGGGCGCGGCCGCCCGCGTCCTCGATCGCCCCGCACAGGGTCTCCACGAAGGCGGTGTTGCCGCTCATGTGGTGGGCGCGGTAGTAGAGCACCGCGATGAGCGGGCCGCTCGCGCCCGGCTTGGCGGTGCGCTCCAGCGGGCCCCAGGTGGGGGCGGGCGCGGGCGCCTCGAAGCCGTGTCCGGTGAGCAGCACCGTGTCGGAGAGGAAGCGCGCGAGCTGTTCGAGGTTGTCGGGGCCGCCGTGCGCGAGGTAGGCGTGGGCCTCGGCGGCGATGCCGATGGGGACGGTGGAGGCCTCCATCAGCTGGGCGTCGGGCGCCTGTTCGCCGGTGAGGACGACGACGGGGCGGTCCCCGGCGAGCAGCAGGTCGAGCCCCTCCTGCCAGGCGCGGATGCCGCCGAGGAGCCGCACGACGACGAGGTCGGTGCCCTCCAGCAGAGCCGGAAGCTCGTCGATCGCGAGGCGGGCGGGGTTGGCGAGGCGGTACGGGACCGGGCCCCCGGCAGCAGCAGCCGCGCGGGCGCTGAGCAGGTCGGTGTCGGACGTCGACAGGAGAAGGATCACGCGGCGCTCCCCAGGGCATCGAGGGTCGCCCGGGGTACGCCGGACCGGATGGTGCGCATGCGGCGGCTGGCCTTCCTCGGGGTCCGCGCCCCGGGCGGTTGGAGGACGGCGGGAGTTCCTGACTCGCCCGGCATCGCTGCCGGGCTCACAGTGGCGGGACCGTGCCGGAGTCTCACCGGCTTCCTCCCCTGACGCCGTCGCTGGCGTTTGGCGGACCAGAGGACGAATAAAGAGATTCTGGCCACCGGTGAGCATAGTAAGCGCTGGCCGTTCGGCACAGGACGGTGCACCCCGTGTGATCGTCGGTATGCTCGCCGCCATGCCCGTCACCCCCACATCCCCCCCGGAGCGGGATGAACCGGCCGCCGGCGGACGAACCGTCCGCGCGGGCGGCGACGCGTGCCCCGGAGCGCTGCGGCTGCACACCGCGGACGACGGTTCGCTGGCGCGCGTCCGGCTGCCCGCCGGGCTGTTGACGGCCCGTCAGGCGATGACATTGGCGCTGGTCACCGAGGAGCTGGGCGACGGGAATCTCGACATCACCTCGCGCGGCAACGTCCAGTTGCGCGGGCTGGCCGACGGCTGCGGCGGCGAACTGGCCGGGCGGTTGCGGGCGGCGGGGCTGCTGCCCTCGGACCGGTACGACCGGGTACGCAATGTGGCGGCCTCGCCGTTGTGCGGTCTGGACGGGGAGGCGGAACCCTCCCGCGCCGGGGCAACCGATGTGCAGGCCTGGGCGCGCGCCCTGGACGCACTCCTGTGCACCCCCGCGCTGCCCGGACCGCCGTCCGATGCGCCCGACCCTTCCGACGGCCTGGATTTGTCAGGTTTGTCGGGTCGTTTTCTCTTCGGCCTGGACGACGGCCGCGGCGACATCGTGGCCCTCGGCCCCGATGTGACATTGGTCGCAAGCGGCGTGGGGCAGGCCACCCTGTGCTTCGCCGCCACCGGTCCCGGCCTGCGGATCGCCGCCTGTGACGCGCCGCGCGCGGCCGCGCTGGCCGCGCGCGAGTTCCTCGCGGCGCTGGCCGACAGCGGCGCCAAGGCCTGGCGCGTCCGGGACCTGGCCCCCGAACGCCGCCCGCGCGTCGAAGCGTTGGCGGCCCGGCTCACGGCCGCGGGCATCGCCTGCGCCCCGCTGCCCCGGCCCCGGCTCCCGCACGGACCTCCGGTCGGGCCCGGCCTGGTCACCGGCCGGGACGGGCGGTGCGCCCTGTCGGTGACCGCGCCGCTCGGGCGGCTGACCGCCGCCCAGTGGCGGCTCGTGGCCACCACGGCCGCCCAGGACGGGGCGGGCGAGCTGCGTGTGACACCCTGGCGCGGCATCGTCGTCCCCGGCCTCCCGGCCGGTACGGCCCGCATCCGGCTGACGGCGCTCGCGGACGCGGGACTCGTCACCTCCACCACGTCCCCCTGGCACCGGGCGGGCGCGTGCGCCGGCCGGCCGGGCTGCGCCAAGTCCCTCGGTGACGTACGGGCGGACGCGGCGGCCTGCCTCCCGGGGCTGCCACCGGCGGGGCTCCCGGTGTACTGGTCCGGCTGCGAGCGGCGGTGCGGCCACCCGGGCGGGAGATGGGTCGACGTGCTCGCGACCGGTGACGGCTACCGGATCGCGGTGCGGGACGGGGAGACGGAAACGCATACGGAAACAGCCACAGCGGGGGGACTGGCCGACGCGGTCGCGGCGGCTCGTACCGTCGCGGACTGACCCTGCACGACACCACCAGGCGCAACCCAGCAAGCGAGGCACAGTGTTCGAGTACGAGAAGGACGGCGCGTCCATCTACCGCCAGTCCTTTGCCACCATCAGGGCCGAGGCCGACCTCGGCGGGCTGCCGCCGGACGTCAGCCAGGTCGCGGTGCGCATGATCCACGCCTGCGGGATGGTCGATCTCGTACGGGACCTCGCGTACTCCCCCGAGGTGGTGGCGCGGGCCCGCGAGGCGCTGCGCGCCGGGGCGCCGATCCTGTGCGACGCGAACATGGTCGCCAGTGGCGTGACCCGCAAGCGGCTGCCCGCGGACAACGAGGTGCTGTGCACCCTCGCCGACCCGTCGGTGCCGGAGCTGGCACGGCGGATGGGCACGACCCGCAGCGCGGCGGCGCTGGAGCTGTGGCGCGAGAAGCTGGACGGCGCGGTCGTCGCGGTCGGCAACGCGCCGACGGCGCTGTTCCGTCTGCTGGAGATGATTCAAGAAGGCGGGGCGGCGGCGCCGCGCCCGGCCGCGGTCATCGGCATACCGGTGGGCTTCATCGGTGCCGCCGAATCCAAGGACGCCCTGGCCGACAGCCCGCTGGGGCTCGACTATCTGGTGGTGCGGGGCCGTCGCGGCGGCAGCGCCATGGCAGCGGCGGCGATCAACGCGATAGCGAGCGAGGAAGAGTGAACGAGCAGCCTTCGACGACGGGCCGACTGTACGGAGTGGGCCTCGGCCCCGGCGATCCGTCGCTGATGACCGTGCGGGCCGTCGAGGTCATCACCGGGGCCGATGTCGTCGCGTACCACAGCGCCCGGCACGGCCGCAGCATCGCGCGCACCATCGCCGAACGCCATCTGCGCCCCGACCACATCGAGGAGCAGCTGGTCTACCCCGTCACCACGGAGACCACCGATCACCCCGGTGGCTACCGGGGCGCGATGGAGGAGTTCTACGAGGAGGCCGCGGCGCGGCTGGCCGTCCATCTGGACGCCGGGCGCACCGTCGCGGTGCTCGCGGAGGGCGACCCGCTCTTCTACAGCTCGTACATGCACATGCACAAGCGGCTCGCGGACCGCTACCCCACGGAGGTGATCCCCGGGGTCACGTCCGTCAGCGCGGCGGCGGCCCGGCTGGGTGAGCCGCTGGTGGAGGGCGAGGAGGTCCTGACGATCCTGCCGGGCACGCTGCCCGAGGAGGAGCTGACGGCCCGTCTGGCCTCGACCGACTCGGCCGTGGTGATGAAGCTCGGCCGGACGTTCCCCGCCGTGCGGGGCGCGCTGGAGCGCGCGGGCCGGCTCGCGGACGCGCGCTACGTCGAGCGCGCCACGATGCCCGGGGAGCGTACGGGCCTGCTGGCCGACGTGGACCCCGCGTCGGTGCCGTACTTCTCGGTGGCGGTGCTGCCGAGCCGCGTCGACGCTGCTCCGGCCGCCTCGGGCCGGGGCGAGGTCGTGGTCGTCGGGCTCGGCCCGGCCGGCCCGCTGTGGCTGACGCCGGAGGCGCGCGGCGAGCTGGCGGCGGCCGAGGACGTCGTCGGCTACAGCACGTACGTGAACCGGGTGCCCGTCCGGCCCGGCCAGCGGCGGCACCCGTCCGACAACAAGGTGGAATCCGAGCGCGCCGAGTTCGCCCTTGACCTCGCCCGGCAGGGGCGGCGGGTCGCCGTCGTCTCCTCCGGGGACCCGGGTGTCTTCGCGATGGCGACGGCCGTCCTGGAGGTCGCCTCCGAGGACCCCTACCGCGAGGTGCCCGTGCGGGTGCTGCCCGGCATGACGGCGGCCCACGCCGCCGCCTCCCGGGCGGGCGCGCCGCTCGGCCACGACTACGCGGTCGTGTCGCTGTCCGACCGGCTCAAGCCGTGGGAGGTCATCGCGGAGCGACTGCGGTCCGCCGCGGCGGCGGACCTGGTCCTCGCCCTGTACAACCCCGGCTCCCGCAGCCGCGTCTGGCAGGTCGGCAAGGCCCGCGACCTCCTCCTGGAGCACCGCCCGGCCGACACCCCGGTCGTCCTGGGCCGGGACGTGGGCGGCCCGGAGGAGAGCGTACGGATCGTCCGGCTCGGCGAACTGGACCCCGAACAGGTCGACATGCGCACGATCCTCATCGTGGGCTCCACGCAGACCCGCACGGTACGGCGTGGTCCCGGCGACGGCGAGGAGATCGTCTGGACGCCTCGGCGGTATCCGGAGGTGTGACCGGACGGGTCCGGCACCGGCTTCACGGCCGGCGCCGGGCCGGGCCGCCGGAGCGGGTCACTGGCCGAGGAAGGAAACCTGGCGGATGTATCGGCTCCCGCCTCCGCACCGGAGCGGACCGGCGGCACCGTCAGCCCGCGTGCGCGCGCAGCCAGCGCACCGCCCCCGCCGGGTCCGTGGCGACCGGTACACCCTCCGGGACCTCCGGGCGTCGGACGACCACCACCGGGATGCCCGCCTCGCGTGCGGCGACGAGCTTCGCGGCCGTCGCCGCCGCCCCGCTGTCCTTCGTGACCAGGACGTCGATGCCGTGGCGGCGCAACAGCTCCGCCTCGCCCTCCACCGTGAAGGGGCCCCGGGCCAGCAGCACCTCCATGCGTACCGGCATCGGCGGTTCCGGGGCGTCCACGGAGCGGACGAGGAACCACATATCCTCCAGGTGGGCAAAGGCCGCCAGGCCCATCCTCCCCGTGGTCAGGAACGCCCGCTTCCCGAGCGCGGGAAGGGTGTCCGCCGCCTCGGCCAGCGAGCCGACCGGGCGCCAGTCGTCGTCCGGCCCCGCGACCCAGCCGGGACGGCGGAGGGCCAGCAGGGGAACATGGACGTCCGCGGCGGCCCGTGCCGCGTTGCAACTGATCGTGCCGGCGAAAGGATGGGTGGCGTCGATGAGCGCGTCCACCTGCTGCTCGCGCAGCCACCGGGCCAGGCCCTCGGGCCCCCCGAAGCCCCCGATCCGCACCTGCCCCGCGGGCAGTCGCGGTGCGGCGACGCGCCCCGCCAGCGAGCTGGTGACGCGCAGCGCGGGATCGGCCGCCAGCTCGGCCGCGAGCCGTCGCGCCTCGGTGGTGCCGCCGAGGATCAGGACGTGGCATGGCCTGTGCACCGCCGGCCTCCCGGGTCGGGCCCGCGGGCGCGGGCCGGTGTGCCGGGCGCACGGCCCGGCCGGTGCCGCCGCGGCACCGAGTCGTCAGGTTAGCCGGACCTGCGGAGCCCCCCGTGACTGACGTCAAGGCCGAACCGACCCCGAGCGGGCGCGGTGCGCAACTCGCGCACACCGGACTCCGGCACGGCTGGACCACCGGTGCCTGCGCGACGGCGGCGACCACCGCCGCGTACACCGCGCTGCTCACCGGCGACTTCCCCGACCCCGTGGCGATCACCCTGCCGAAGGGGCAGACCCCCGCCTTCGCCCTCGCCGCCGAGGAACTGCGCGACGGCGGCCGGACGGCCATGGCGGCGATCGTCAAGGACGCGGGCGACGACCCGGACGTCACGCACGGGGCGTTGATCCGGGTCACGGTCCGGGCGCTGCCGCCCGGCTCCGGGGTGGTCTTCCGGGCGGGCCCCGGGGTGGGCACGGTCACCCGGCCGGGGTTGCCGCTGGCCGTCGGCGAACCGGCGGTCAACCCCGTCCCCCGGCAGATGATGCGCGATCACGTGGCCGAGGTCGCCGCCCGGCACGGGGGCGCCGGGGACGTGGAGATCGAGGTGTCGGTCGATCACGGCGAGGAGATCGCCCGCTCCACCTGGAACCCGCGCCTGGGCATCCTGGGCGGCATCTCCATCCTCGGCACCACGGGCATCGTCGTCCCCTACTCCTGCTCGGCCTGGATCGACAGCATCCGGCGCGGCGTGGACGTGGCCCGGGCGGCGGGGCGCACGCATGTGGCGGGCTGTACGGGCTCGACGTCGGAGAAGGTCGCGGTCGCCGTGCACGGGCTGCCCGAGGACGCCCTGCTGGACATGGGCGACTTCGCGGGGGCGGTCCTGAAGTACGTCCGCCGTCACCCGGTCGACCGGCTCACCGTCGCGGGCGGCTTCGCGAAGCTGTCCAAGCTCGCCGCGGGCCATCTCGATCTGCACTCGGCCCGCTCGCAGGTGGACAAGGGCTTCCTCGCCGAGCTGGCCCGCCGGGGCGGCGCGGACACGGAGCTGGCAGCCGCGGTCGCCGCCGCCAACACCGGTCTGGAAGCCCTGACCCTGTGCGCGGCCCGCGGTGTCCCCCTCGGCGACCTCGTCGCCGCGACCGCCCGCGACGAGGCCCTGGCGGTGCTGCGCGGGGCGCCCGTCACGGTCGATGTCATCTGCATCGACCGCGCGGGCACGATCGTCGGCCGGGCGGAGCCGCGCGGTCCGGCCGGGCGCTGACCCCGGACGTGCGCACGGTAGGGTCACGGCGAAGATCACCAAGGGGGATTCCGCACATGCACCGCCGCCTCACCACGAGCAGATGGGCCCTGCCGATACTCGTCGGCGCGCTGGTGGCCACGTCCGGTTGCGGCAGCGGTTCCGCCGGCACGGCCCCCGCGGCCGGGCCCGGCGAGCGGACCGCCGCGCCGGCGGACAAGCCCGCCGCCCCGGCTCCGACGAAGCCGGCGAACGTCGCCGCGCTCAAGCGCCTGCTGCTGATCACCGACGATCTCGGCAGCGACTACACCGCGCAACCCCCGAAGGACGACGCGAAGGACGACGAGGCGGTGAGCGGCTGCCCGGCGATGGAGCGGCTCGCCGCCAGAATGCCCGCACTGCAGACGGTGAACCAGGCGGAGGTCCGGTTCATGTACGGCAGCTCCGGCTCGATCCTCGGGGAAGAGCTCGACAGCGACTCCCCCGCGAAGTTGTCCGCCACGCTGCGGGAGATTCGGGACACCTACCGGGCCTGCCCCTCCTACACCGTGACGTCGGGTACCACACCGGTCCCGATCACGATGGCCGAAGCCGTCGTACCCGATCTGGGTGACGAGCGGTACGCCTTCACCTCGACGTTCGTCGGCCCCGGGGGCGCGTCGGAGGTCAAGCAGGTCGCCGTCCGCAAGGGCAACATCACCCTCTTTCTGAGCGGCTCCCCCGGGCTCGTCGACAAGCACCTGAAGAAGGCGTACGAGAAGTTCACCGCCGGCTGAGTCAGCCCGCGCAACGGTCGCGCGGTCGGGGCGTGGGCGTGGCCCGGGGACCCCGACCGGGTCCCTCGGTCCAGCGGGCGGCGTCCGGTGCGTGCGATCGCAAGGCGGAGGGTCGCCCTCGTACCGGTCGTACTCGGGCGAGCCCGACAACGCGGCGAGCTCCCCCAGCTACCGCCGGGAGGTGCCCCCGGTGCCGGGCGTCGGGAGCCCGCGAAGCACTGGCCTGACGACTGCGAGCGGCACATCTTCGTCCGGGCGCTCCACTCACCGACGGCTCATCGCGGGTACGGAGTCGGGCGCGAGGACCCGCAGCGCGCGCACGACCGTGCGGTCCCCCGAGCCGGACGCCGCCGGTCAGCTGCCGCCGGCACCATCACCCTGTCGAAAATGGGTCTCCGGCATCCGGTTGTCGTGCTTCAACGGTTCCTTCGTGCCCAGGCGGGCCCAGACCAAGAACGTCCCCAGGCCCACAGCCAGCAGACCGACCGGAATGAGTATCGCGAGAGCCCACTCGGGCATGCCGCCCCCCTTAGCAACTTCCGACCTGCCAAGCGCCGTACCACCACGGTAGAGCCCACCACTGACAACGAAGCCCAGGAAGACGAACGGCTCCTCATTCCTGCCCGCCCTGCCCCGCTACACCACCCGGACGACGCCAAGGGCGGCTCCTCCTCGGAAGAGCAGCCGCCCCCGGTGCCCCCGCCCCGGCGCCCGGGCCGGGCCCGGTGACCAAGGCCAAGGACACCGTCAACTCCGCCGCCCAGTCAGTCACCTCCGGCGCCGGTGCCACCGCCGACTCGGCCCTGAAGTAGCACCACCGCCTCTCCCCGTCGATGCCGCGCAGCGGCGGGGAGAGCATCGGCGAACGGCGACGCGGCGGTCGTCGCGCCGGCCCCGGGCACGCATGTCCCCATCTACGCCGCGGGGGCGAGTTCGGCGCGGCCGAACAGCAGGGCGTAGCCGGTGGGAAGCCGACCCAGGATGCGGGTGATGAGGTCGGGGCCGGCGTAGGCGGCGACGGCGGAGAAGACGGATCCGGTGTCCCAGCGGGTGGTGGCCAGAGAAGCGCCGGTGCGGGCGGCGAGGTCCTTGACGAAGGCCCAGCCGGTCAGGGGCTGGGTGTCGGGGATCTGCGCGGTCAGCACGCGTGCGGCCTCCAAGGGCAGGCAGGCGGCGAGTTCGACGCGTTCATCGCCGGTCAGCTGGCGTCCGAGCCCCGCGAGGACCAGGCGGACGGCTTCGTCGGCCTTCTCGCGGGTGGGGTAGGCGCCGTCGTAGCGGATCTTCTCCAGCATCTGCTCATACGCCGTCCTGTACGGCTGCCGGTGCTCAAGCGGTATGCGGGCATCGGAGATCACTGCAATGCATGCCTTTCGTGGAGCTGGGACGGGTGGGGTGGTGCCGGGGTGCGGCACCACCCGTCATGGTCAGGTGGGCTGGGGGCGGCCGAAGAGGAGGTCGTAGCCGGCGGGGAGCTGCAGCAGGATCCGCCCCAGCAGGTCATCTCCGGCGGCGTCGGCGACGGTGGACAGCACGGCGCTGACGTCCCAGGCCGCGGTCACCTCGGTGGCGCCCTCGATCCAGGCGGCGGTCGCCCGGACGAACCGCTCCGGGGGTAGCGGTTCGGCGCTCTGCAGCGGGTTGAGCAGGATCAGGGCGAAGCCCTCCGGCAGGCGCGCCGCGAGCTGGGCGCGGACTTCGCCGACCAGGTGCGCGCCGAGCAGGGCGAGCACCACGCGGGCCGCGCGCTCTGCTTCCTCCGCAGTGCCGTATTCGCCGCGTTCCTTCACGTGGTCGAGGAACGCTTCGTATCGCAGAGTCATCTTGCCGCCGCCCCTTCTTCTTCGGACTGCCGAGGGGGTGCGGAGGGCGGGGTGAGGGGGAGATCAGGTGCCTGTCCACCCTCCGCATCGGTCCGGCCGGTGTCAGCCGGAGATCTCCTGGCGGCCGGAGCCGACGCCGATGGAGACCTTGCGGGGCTTGGCGCGCTCGGCGATCGGGATGCGCAGGGTGAGCACGCCCGCGTCGTAGTCGGCCTTGATGTGCTCGGTGTCGAGGGTGTCGGCGAGCACGAGCTGGCGGGAGAAGACGCCCAGCGGCCGCTCGGACAGTTCCATCTGCACGTCGTCGGCCTTCGTCACCGGTCGGCGCTCGGCCTTGACGGTGAGCATGTTCCGCTCGACGTCGATGTCGATCGCGTCCGCGGTGACACCGGGAAGGTCGAAGGCCACCACGTACTCGTCGCCCTCGCGGTAGGCGTCCATCGGCATCGCCGACGGCCTCGTCCAGGTACCCGGGCCCATCAGCTGCTGCGTCAGCCGGTCCAGCTCACGGAAGGGGTCAGTGCGCATCAACATCGTGAAAGCACCTCCAGCAGGTTCAGGCAGTTGCTGCCAATGCGCTCACTGACACCGTTGTAACATGTCATCCAATGGATGACAAGCATGATGTCGTCAAAGTGATGACAGCTCGAGGGAGGTGTCCGTGACCGCAGCCGACCAGCCGGCCACGACCAGCATGAACGCCCACGGCCCGGCGTCGTTCCTCGCCGCCGCGGCGGCCCTGAACGCCATAGACGACGCCCTGCGCGACGCCCAGCGAGACCCTCCGGACATGCCCGACGGTCCCGGTCCCGGGCCGGAGCAGGCGCTGGCCTCCCTGATGCTGTTGCGGCAGGTGCGCGAGCAGCTCGCCGGCTGGGAGACCGGCCTGATCGAAACCGCCCGCGACGCGGGCGCCAGCTGGGCCGACCTCGCCCACACCCTCGGCGTCGCCAGCCGCCAGGCAGCCGAACGCCGCTATCTACGCGGCCGCCCCGGCCCCGCCGGGACCACCGGCGAGCAGCGCGTGACGGCCACCCGCCAGGCCCGGGCCGCCGAACGCACCACCGCCGCCTGGGCCCGCGCCAACGCCGCCGACCTGCGTCGCGTCGCGGGCCAGATCACCGCCCTCACCGACCTGCCCGCCGCCGCCCGCCGCCCGCTCGACAAGCTCCACGCGGCCCTCGCCCACGACGACCCCGCCGACCTCCTCGCCCCCCTGGCCGCCGCCCGCCCCTACCTGGCCACCGCCCACCCCGACCTCGCCGCCCGCCTCGACACCCTCACACCCCCCTGAACCACCGTTGTCCCAAGGCAGTGGCACGCCCGAGCTGTTCAGCCGGCGGCAGAACACCTGCCCGACCGGGCTCGACGATCGCTACAGTCCTGCCTCATGACGACGGTTACCACGCGGACGGTCGAGTACCCGGCCGACGGCCTCACGATGATCGGGCACCTCGCGCTCCCGGCCGGTGTCGACCGACGGCCCGCGGTGCTGCTCGGACCAGAGGGCATGGGGCTCAGCGACGTCGAGCGCCGCCGGGCCGATGCGCTCGCCGAGCTGGGATACATAGCGCTGGCCTTCGACCTTCATGGCGGGCGCTACTTGGGTGACCCCGAGGAGATGCTGGCCCGTTGCATGCCGTTGCTCGCCGACCCCGACCGGATGCGGGGCATCGGCCACGCGGCGCTCGATGTGTTGCGCGCCGAACCGCGGACCGACCCTGACCGGATCGCCGCCGTCGGCTACGGCACCGGGGGCGCCATCGGGCTGGAACTCGGGCGCGACGGCGTCAGCCTGCGCGCGATCGGGACAGTCAACGCAACTACCACGGGCCGACCGGGCGAGGCGGCGCGCATCCGCTGCCCGGTGTGGGCCGGGGTCGGATCGGAAGACCCGATCATGCCGCCCGCGCAACGGGACGCGTTCGCCGCCGAGATGCAGGCCGCGGGCGTCGACTGGCGCCTCGTGGTCTACGGCGGCGCCTTGCACGCCTTCCACCACCCGCCGGTCGACCACCCCGTGGTCCCCGGCGTCGGTTACCACCCACGGCACGCGCAGCGAGCCTGGCGCGACGTCGTCGACCTGCTCGCCGAGTGCCTGCCCTTGACGGAGGAACAGACCAGTCCAAGCTCGGCCGCCCGCTGACCAGCGCTGACCGATACCACGGCAGGTTTCTGGCGTTTGCCGTCCCCCACCGTCCGTCGATCCGGCCACGATGGCCCGAAGACACGACGGCTTTCAGCGCGGAGTCACCCAGCCGGGCGCCCAGGTGCCGGCGGCGTCGTGGCCGACCGCTGTGGCGGACGAGGACCGACGCACACACCGGGCGGCACGTCAGTCCTCGTCCGCACTGGACAAAGCTTCGGTGACCATGCGGGTGGCGAAGTCGGGGTCGTCGGTGACGCGGTTGATGTGCTCCGCGAGCAGGAAGACGGTGGCTTCCAGGGCATTCATCTCGCCCTCATTCCAGTCCCCGTACTGCTTGCGCCACAGGCTGGGACTCAGACCGGTGCCCGCGGCGACAACCAGGCCGACCATCGTGGGGATGGTCTCGGGGCGGACACTCTTGGGCATCCTCCGCAGGGTGGCCACGAGAGGGGGTACCACGTACTCGATGACGTCCTTGCCGTGGTCCTCGTGGGTCGTTCGCAGCCATTCCATGAATATGAAGACGAGGGTGCACGTGCCGTCCAGTACGTCATCGGCTCCCCCGGGGCCCAGGGACGCGATGTACTGGTCGGTCAGCTTCTGCTGTTCGGGGTCGATCTCGGTCTTGCCGGCATGGATGCTCTTGAGCCGGGAGTCGACCACCATGAGCGCCGCGCCCACATCACCAGCGGGAGCGTACTGAGGATCACAGGGCGATGACACAGGATTCCTCCTCGGGCGACCGCGGCAGCGTGCTTGTACCCTAGACCGCCGATGAGGTGGGGGCCGGCGAACCCATGACATCACCCGGTCTTCGCGGGCCCGTGACCTGTTGTCGTGGGAATATTCGTCCCCCTCCACCCCTGAAAGGCTTCTCGACTCCCTGTGCGCATGACCTCCCCCGAACCCCTGCTCCTGGCGGCTGTCCGCAACGGCGACACCAAAGCCGTGGCCGCCCTGCTCCGGGAGGAGTACGGCACCACCCACGCGCGCGGCCCGCACGTCGCAGCCGCCCTGCGCCTGGCCACGGACGCCCTCGACCACCGGGTCCTCGATGCCCTGCTGAAGCTGGCCGATCTCGACGCGCTGGACCTGGACGGCGTCGACGCCAACGGCCGCACGCCCCTGCTGCGCGCCGTCGACCGCGGCGCCCACGACATCGCCACCGCCCTGCACTTCGCCGGGGCCGACCCCCGCGTCACGGACCGCGAGGGTCGCGACGCGCTCGCACTGGCCCGCCACTGGCACACGACCGGCATTGGAGCGGGGGCCCACCGGCGGACCGTGCGCGACGGCAACGGCGAGATCTGCCGCGAGCTGGTGATCGGCGAGCAGACCGTCCGCGACGGCCACACCGCGATCCTCACCCACCTGGAATCGTGTTGCGAAATCGCCACGCCCTTCGCCGAACTGCTGGACCGGGCCATGGCCGAGCCCGAGGTCGACCACCCGGTGTGGGGAGCGGCCGTTGTCGCGGCCGCCGGACGCAAGGGCCCGGCACTGCCGCCCGTCTGGGACGCCGCAGCCGCTCTTCGCCACCACCCCGATCCGCTGGCACGCTACTTCGGCGCGGACGTGCTGCGCTGCGTCAACCTCTATGACGAGAGCGGCGAGGACGAGGAGTCCCCCTTCGACACCCCGCTCGTCGACCTCTTCCTCCCCTGGGCGGAGCAGGAGGAGGACCCCCGCGTCATGCGGCCCCTGACAGCCGGACTGGCCGGAGCCTTGGATCCCCGCGCCGAGAGGCCGCTGTCGGCCCTCACCCGTCACCCCGACGCGCAGGTCCGGTCCTCGGCGGTCGGCGGCCTGCACTGGCAGGTCCAGCAGGCGAACGCCGACGCCTTGGCCGCCGTCCTCGCCCGCACCCGGGACACCGACGCCCGGGTCCGGGAAAGCGCCTGCCGGGTCCTCCTCCGGGCCCCGGCCGACGACCCGGCCCCTTGCGACGCCCTGGCCGCCTGCCTCTCCGACCCTGAGGAGGCCGTACGGGTCACCGCCGCGGTGCAGCTGGCCCTGCGCGACGACCACCGCGGTGACGCACTGCTGGACGCCCTCGGCGACACCGTCGACCAGATGTCGCCGTACTACTGGCCGCTGCACGATGTATGGCGGCACCGCCAGGACCGGTGAGCCGGGACCAGCGAGGAAGCCGCCAAGGGAGGGCGCCGAACGGCACATGAGCCGAGGGCTTCCTCCGGCCGGGCAAGGACGGGCGACAGGCCGGAGAGGTGGCCGGAGAGAACGACTTCATGCTCAACGCGTCTGTCGCCGCCTCGCGCACGCTGTGGTCGTACCAGTCCCACGACAGCCCTGCCGAGTGCTTCGGCCGGACGCGGCCGTTCCTGTTCCCTCCCGACAGGAACGCGGGTCCGGCCCACCACGGCCACCGGCCCCGGGCATTGTCAGTGGCGGCTGAAAGGATCAGCGGATGACGAACTCTGCTGCCATCACCGCCTACTGGGACGCCGCCGCCCCGGACTTCGACGACGAGCCGGACCACGGCCTCAAGGCCGCGGACACCCGCGCCGCGTGGGCCGACCTGCTGTCCGCCTGGCTGCCGTCCGCCCCGGCCGACGTGCTGGACGTCGGCTGTGGCACCGGGTCGCTCTCCGAGCTGATCGCCGAAGCCGGGCACCGGGTGACGGGGGTGGACCTGGCGCCGCGGATGGTCGAGCAGGCCCGGGCCAAGCTGACGGCCGCCGGCCTTCAGGGCCGGTTCCTCGTCGGCGATGCCGCCGTGCCGCCCACCGGACAGGCGAAGTTCGACGTCCTGCTCTCCCGCCATCTGGTGTGGACCCTGCCCGACCCGCACGCCGCCTTGACCGAGTGGACCGGCCGCATCCGCCCCGGCGGCCTCCTGGTCCTCGTCGAGGGCCGCTGGCGTGAGGCCGGGCAGAGCGGAGTGCCGTACGTCGCCGGTGCCGAGGCCCTGCCCTGGCACCGGGGCATTGCCGCCGAAGAACTGGCGGAGGCAGTGCGCCCCCTTGTCAGCGACCTGCGCATCGAACCTCTCACCGCCGATGCCGTTCTGTGGGGCGGCCCGGTGACCGACGAACGCTACGCCCTGATCGCACGGATCTGACCCTCCGCCGGTTGCCTCTGCGGATCAGCCCGCGCAGCGGTCCCGCGTCGTCGAGTACAGGTGGCTGTCCGGGAACTGCTCCGCGCCCAGGGTGCGGCCCACGACGATGACCGCCGTCCGGACCACGCCCGCCGCCTTCACCTGGTCGGCGATGTCGGCGAGGGTGCCGCGCAGGACGAGTTCGTCGGGGCGGCTGGCCATGGCGACGACGGCGGCGGGGCAGTCGGGGCCGTAGTGCGGGAGCAGTTCGGCGACGACGCGGTCGGCGTAGCGGGCCGCGAGGTGCAGGACGATGAGGGCGCCGCTGCGGCCGAGGGTGGCGAGGTCCTCGCCGGGGGGCATCGGGGTGGCCTGCTGGGCGATGCGGGTGAGGATGACGGTCTGGCCGACGGTCGGCACGGTCAGCTCACGGCCGAGGGCCGCCGCGGCGGCGGCGAAGGCGGGGACACCGGGGACGATCTCGTACGGGATCCCGGCCGCGTCGAGGCGGCGCATCTGTTCCGCGACGGCGCTGAAGACGGCCGGGTCGCCGGAGTGCAGCCGGGCGACGTCGAGACCCGCCTCGTGGGCGGCGACGAACTCGGCGGTGATCTGGTCCAGGTTGAGCTGTGCGGTGTCGACGAGACGGGCGTCCGGCGGGCACTCGGCGAGGAGTTCGCGGGGGACGAGGCTGCCGGCGTAGAGACAGACCCCGCACCGGGCCAGCGTCCGCGCGCCGCGCACCGTGATGAGGTCGGCGGCGCCGGGGCCGGCGCCGATGAAGTACACGGTCATGCGTCGGTTTCTCCTTCTGTGACCACGGATTCCGCGGGTTTGACCACGGACCACTGGGTGACCGGCATGGCCTGCCGCCAGCCGGTGAAGCCGCCGACGGGCACGGCGTGCGCGACGGAGAGACGGGTCAGTTCGCCGCCGTGGCGGCGGTATTGGTCGGTGAGCAGCGCCTCGGACTCGAGGGTGACCGTGTTGGCGACGAGCCTGCCGCCGGCGGGGAGCGCGTCCCAGCACGCGGCGAGCAGGCCGGGGGCGGTGAGCCCGCCGCCGATGAACACGGCGTCGGGGGTGGGCAGTCCGACGAGCGCGGCGGGGGCGGCGCCGGTGACGACCCGCAGTGCGGGCACACCGAGGGTCTCGGCGTTGCGGGCGACGCGCGCGGCCCGTACGGGGTCGCGTTCGACGGTGACGGCGCGGCAGGAGCGGTGGGCGCGCATCCATTCGATGCCGATGGAGCCGGAGCCGCCGCCGATGTCCCAGAGCAGCTCGCCGGGGGCGGGGGCGAGCGCGGCGAGGGAAGCCGCCCGCACATGACGCTTCGTCAACTGCCCGTCGTGCTCGAAGGCCTCGTCCGGCAGTCCGGGCGTGAGCGGCAGCCGGAGGGCGTCGTCGGCACGCCGGCAGTCGACGGCGATGACGTTCAGCGCGTCGCCGGGGGCGTGCCGCCAGTCGTCGGCTGTGCCCTCGACGCGGCGCTCGGAGGCGCCGCCGAGCTGTTCCAGCACGGTCAGCGGGCTCGGTCCGAAGCCGCGGTCGCGCAGCAGGGCGGCGACCTCGGCGGGGGTGTCCGCGCCGGCGCTGAGCACCAGCAGCCGACGGCCGGGGTGCAGGGCGGCGGACAGCGCGCCGAGCGGGCGGCCGACGAGGCTGCGCACCTCGATGTCGTCGAGCGGCCAGCCGAGCCGGGCGCAGGCGTACGACACGGAGGAGGGGTGGGGCAGGACCCGCAGCCCGTCGGCGGTGCCGAGGGCGTCCACGAGCGTGCGGCCGATGCCGAAGAACATGGGGTCGCCGCTGGCGAGTACGCACACCCGGCGTCCGGCGTGCGCGGCCAGCAGTTCGGGGACGGCCGGGCGCAGCGGCGAGGGCCAGGCGACGCGCTCGCCCGCGCAGTCGGGGGGCAGCAGATCGAGCTGGCGGGGGCCGCCGACGATCACCTCGGCCCGGCGCAGGGCCTCCTGGGAGCCGGGGGCGAGGCCCGGCCAGCCGTCGGCGCCGATGCCTACGACCGTCACGGGGGCTTGGCTCACGTGGGCGCACCTCGGGATTCGCGGTGTACAGGGGCATCGGAACTCTACTGACCTGCGACGACGGCACCACGACCGGGACCTCGCTCACCTCCAGTTGCATAGAATGCGCAATTACATACTCAAGGCAGGAGGTCCGCTCGTGAGGCGTTCACCGGTGGTGCTGGGGATCGAGTCGTCCTGCGACGAGACCGGCGCCGGTCTCGTCCGGGACGGGAAGCTGCTGGGTCACGCGGTGGCCTCCAGCATGGACGAGCACGCGCGCTTCGGCGGCGTCGTGCCGGAGATCGCGGCCCGCGCGCATGTGCACGCGGCGGCGCCCGTCGTCCGTGCCGCGCTGGCCGACGCGGGCCTGACGACGCGCGACATCGGGGCGGTCGCCGTGACGACCGGCCCCGGCCTGTCGGGCGCGCTCCAGGTCGGTGTCGCCGCGGCGAAGGGCTTCGCCTACTCGCTGGGCGTGCCGCTGTACGGGGTGCACCACCTCGCCGGGCACGTGGCCGCCGACACCCTGGAGCACGGGCCGCTGCCGAACCCGTCCATGGTGCTGATCGTCTCCGGCGGGCACACCTCGCTGCTGCTCGTGCGGGATCTGGCGCGCGACCCGATCGTCCACCTCGGCGACACCCTGGACGACGCGGCGGGCGAGTGCTTCGACAAGGTGGCCCGGGTTCTCGGTCTGCCCTACCCCGGTGGTCCCGCCGTCGACCGGGCGGCCCGCGAGGGCGATCCGCGCGCGGTGGCGTTCCCCCGGCCGCTGACCGGGCCGCGCGACGATCCGTACGCCTTCTCCTTCTCCGGTCTGAAGACGGCCGCCGCCCGCTGGGCGGAGCGGCACCGGCAGGCCGGGCGGCCGGTGCCCGTCGCGGACGGCGCCGCGTCCCTCCAGGAGGCCGTGGCCGACGTCCTGACCCGCAAGGCCGTCGCGGCGTGCGTCGAGCACGGCGTGGGCACCCTCGTCGTGGTCGGCGGGGTGGCCGCCAACTCCCGGGTGCGGGCCCTGGCCCAGGACCGCTGCGCGGCGGCGGGCGTCGAGCTGCGGGTGCCGCCGTTGCGGCTGTGCACCGACAACGGCGCGATGATCGCGGCTGTCGGCGATCTGCTGGTGCTCGCGGGGGCGGCGCCCGCGCCGCTGGAGGTGTCCATCGACCCGTCGGCGCCCCTGGAGTACGCGGCGCTCCACCCGGTGGCCGACGCCGCCTGAGCCGTGTCCGGGGCGGCTCACGTGCGGGCCGCGCGGGCCCGCGTCGCCCGTACCACCGCTGCGCGGCGGTTGTCCTCAAACGCCGGACGGGCTGGCTTGGCTGAGCTGTCCCCATCAGCCCGGCCAAATCAAGCCCGTCCGGCGCTTGAGGACGCGCCCGCAGGGCGCTCGCCGCCAGGCGGCAACGGACGGCCCGCAGCCGCAGAGACCGCCGGCCAGGCGAGAGGCGGCAAAGCCGGCCCGCGGCCTACGAACCGCGGTACGACCGGGCTCGGTGCGCGATGTTGCGGGCCATGCCGCCGAACACGATCGCGTGGAACGGGGCCACGGACCACCAGTAGGCGTGGCCGGCCAGCCCGTGCGGGCGGAACAGCGCCCGCTGGCGGTACGTCGCGCGGGACGCCCCGTCGGGGGTGACGGTCAGCTCCAGCCAGGCCCGGCCGGGCAGCCGCATCTCGGCGCGCAGCCGCAGCAGCCGGCCCGGTTCGATCTCCTCGACGCGCCAGAAGTCGAGGGAGTCGCCGACGCGCAGCGCGTGCGGGTCCCGTCGGCCGCGCCGCAGGCCGACGCCGCCGACGAGGCGGTCGAGGAGGCCGCGCAGGGACCAGGCGAGGGGGAAGGAGTACCAGCCGTTCTCCCCGCCGATGCCCTCGACGACCCGCCAGAGGGCCTTCGGCCCGGCGTCGACGGACACCTCCCGGCGGTCCTCGTAGAGGCTGCCGCCCGACCAGTCGGGGTCGGAGGGCAGCGGGTCGCTGGGGGCGCCGGGCAGGGACGCGGAGGACCAGCGGGTGGCGACGTCGGCGTCCCGGACGCGTGCGAGGGCCAGGCGCACGGCCTCGTCGAAGCCGATCAGGCCCTCGGGCGGGTCCGGTGCGTAGCGTGCGATGTCGTGCTCGCGGCAGACCACCTCGTAGCGCAGGGACTCCACCAGGGGACGCGCGATGCCGCTGGGGACGGGGGTGACCAGGCCGACCCAGAGGCTGGACAGGCCGGGGGTGAGCACCGGCACGGGCAGGACGAGCCGCCGGGGGAGCCGGGCGACGGCAGCGTAGCGGTCCATCATCCGGCGGTAGGTGAGGACGTCGGGGCCGCCGATGTCGAAGCTGCGGCTGACGTCGTCGGGCAGCCATGCCGCCGCCAGCAGGCAGCGCAGCACGTCGCGGACGGCGATGGGCTGGATGCGGGTGTTCACCCAGCTCGGGGTGACCATCACCGGGAGCCGCTCGGTGAGGTACCGGAGCATCTCGAAGGAGGCCGAACCGGATCCGATGATCACCGCGGCGCGCAACTGTGCCGTGGGGACCCCGCTGTCGAGGAGGATCCGTCCGACCTCGGCGCGGGAGCGCAGGTGGGGTGAGAGCAGCCGTTCGGGCACCTGGCGGGGGGAGAGTCCGCCGAGGTAGACGATGCGTCGCACCCCGGCGGCCTTCGCGGCGCGCCCGACGGCGAGCGCCGCCCGCCGGTCGGTCTCCTCGAAGTCCGCGCCGGTGCCCAGCGCGTGCACGAGGTAGTAGAGGACGTCCACGTCGGCGAAGGCGTCGGGGAGGGTGTCCGGGCGGGTCACATCGGCCTTGACGGTCTCGACCCGGCCGGCCCAGGGCTGGTCGCGCAGCCTTCGCGGGTCGCGCGCCAGGCAGCGCACCCGGTAGCCGGCGTCGAGCAGTCCGGGGACGAGCCGCCCCCCGATGTAGCCCGTGGCCCCTGCGACGAGGGCGCGGGGCGCCGGCTTCTCCGTGCTCCCCCGGTCGCCCCGGATCCGGTCCTGGTCGTTCCCTGTGGTGCCCATGGGGTCCACGGTCTCCCGCCCGGCGCACCTCGCGCCAGGCGGGGCTGGTCCTTTAGGGGGTGCGGCGGCTCCCGTACGGGTGCCGCCGCGGCGTCCGTCACCAGTTGGCGGGGGCGTAGTCCTTGAGGAAGCAGCCGTAGAGGTCCTCGCCCTGCTCGCCGCGGACGATCGGGTCGTAGACCCGGGCCGCGCCGTCGACGAGGTCGAGGGGGGCGTGGAAGCCCTCCTCGGCGAGGCGCACCTTGTCGGGGTGCGGGCGCTCGTCGGTGATCCAGCCGGTGTCGACGGCGGTCATCAGGATGCCGTCGGCCTCCAGCATCTCCTGGGCGCTGGTGCGGGTGAGCATGTTCAGGGCGGCCTTGGCCATGTTGGTGTGCGGGTGGCCGGCGCCCTTGTAGCCGCGGCTGAACACGCCCTCCATGGCGGAGACGTTCACCACGTACTTACGGCGGGCGGCGGACGCGGCCATGGCCGGGCGCAGTCGGCTGACCAGCACGAACGGGGCGGTCACATTGCACAGCTGCACTTCGAGGAGCTCGACGGGGTCGACCTCGCTCACCGTCTGGACCCAGGTGTTCGTGGCGTCCAGGTCGGGTACGAGCCCGCCCGCGTCGATCGCGGTGCCCGCCTCGACCCGGGCCAGGGAGGCGGAGCCGCTGGTCAGGGCCAGGTCGGTGAGGGCCTGGGGGGTCAGCTCGTCGTGCCGGCTGCCGGCCGGGGCGGGCAGGGCGGCCTGGGCGCCGCTGCCGAAGGCACCGAAGACGACCGAGGCGGGCAGTTCGCCGGCGGGCAGCGGCGCGGCCTCGGCGCTGACCAGCTCGCGGTAGGCGGAGGGGCTGCGGCGCACGGTCTGGGCCGCGTTGTTGATCAGGATGTCCAGCGGGCCCTCGGCGGCGACGGAGTCGGCCAGGGCGACGACCTGGGCGGGGTCGCGCAGGTCGATGCCGACGATCTTGAGGCGGTGCAGCCAGTCCGCGCTGTCCGGCATGGCCTTGAAGCGCCGGATGGCGTCGTTGGGGAAGCGTGTGGTGATGGTGGTGTGCGCACCGTCGCGCAGCAGCCGCAGCGCGATGTACATGCCGATCTTCGCCCGGCCGCCGGTGAGCAGCGCGCGCTTGCCGGTCAGGTCCGTGCGGGCGTCCCGGCGGGCGCGGTTCTCCGCGGCGCAGGGCTGGCACAGCTGGTGGTAGAAGGCGTCGACCTCGGTGTACCGGGTCTTGCAGATGTAGCAGGAGCGGGGGCGCTCCAGGATGCCGACGATCTGGGCGCTGGACGTGGCGGCCAGGGGTATGCCGCGCGTCTCGTCGTCGATGCGGTCGGCGGCACCGGTGGCGGTGGCCTCGGTCACGGCCCGGTCGTTCGCGGTCTTGGCCGCGCGGCGCTCCTGGCGGCGGCGCTGCTTGACGGTCCGGTAGATGCCCGCGGTGGCCCGTCGGATCTCGATCGCGTCGGGGTGGTCGACCGGCAGTGCGTCGAGCTCCTCGAGCACGCTCAGGCACATCGCCATGCGCTCCGGATCGATACCGGATTCACCGGACTGGCGACCCGCACCGTCGCGGCTTTCTTCTGTGACCGTCATCGGCGCTGTCGTTTCCCAGTTCGTCTGATCAATTGAAGCTTCGAAGAACTGTACGTAGACAGGGGCGGCGACGCCAAACGCGCACCTTAGAGCATGGCTCCGGCGGAGCGGCAGGGGGGTGCGCCCAAAGGGTCGGCCCCCACTGCTGGTGACACAGGTCACAGATCCACGCGGGGCAGAGAAGGATCAATGATCATCCCGGGGGCGCCGCCCCGGGGCGAGGGAATACCGGCGGGACGCCGAGGAATAAGGCGGAACGACGCGGAAAGCGCGCCGCGACAACGGCGGAACAGCGAGGGAATGCGAAGAAATGCCGCACCCTCGCATTTCATACGACTTATTGGCCTTTCCGGGTTAATCCTGCCCCCAGGAACCCAAATTGGCTCAACTGCGCCCATTCCGGCGGTAACAATTGCCGCTCAACGCCCCTTAGAAAGGTTTAGTCATGTCGCGTATCGCCAAGGCAGCCATCCTGACCGTCGCCGCCGGCACCGCCCTCTCGGGTGCGGCGGGCATCGCCGTCGCCGACTCCGGCGCCAAGGGTGCGGCCGTGGGTTCGCCCGGCATCATCTCCGGCAACGTCATTCAGGTGCCGCTGCACATCCCGATCAACCTCTGCGGCAACACCATTGACATCGTCGGTCTGCTGAACCCGACCTTCGGCAACACCTGCGTCAACGCCGATGGCGACCACGGGGACCACAAGGGTCACGACGGGCACAACGGCCACGACGGGCACAACGGCCGCCACTGAGCCCTGATCTAAGACGCGGGCAGCAGACCGCGTCCGTGCAGCCCGCGTGGGGCAGGGAGCCACAGTCAGCCGCCGGAGCCCTTACTCGCGCGTCCGTGGCGTCCACCATGTTCTTCATGGTGGACGCCACTGCCATGTCCGGACGCCACCGCGCGTCCGGACGTCACCACGTCTCCGGATGCCGCCGTCCGGCGGACGGCCGGTGCCCGGCGGGTCTTTTCAGTCCACGGGCACGCGCCGCCCGGGCGAGCCGTCGGGCGGCTCCTCGCGGTGCGGCTCCCGTTCGCCGTGGTCGGTGAGGGGGTCATGGGGATGCTGGGCGCCGGGGAGATCCGGCACCTCGACGGTCGGGGGCAGGTCGGGGGTCAGATGCGTATGGCGTGACGTCATGATGATGCGCCTTGCCTGTCGTTGTAGGGGGAAGGAGTCGTCGGAGGGGGAGGAATCGTCGGAGGAGTCGTCGGTGGATCGGGCGATCAGACGGCGACGGCCTCGGCCGCCGGGTGCTGCGCCACGCGCGACCGCGCGGCACGCAGGGCGGTGCCTATGTCGCGGGTGCCGGTGGTGACGCACAAGGTGTAGGCGGTGTCCTGGAGCTGCCGGTAGACCTGGGCACGGACGACCCGCTCGCCCGCGACGGCCCGCAGCCTTTCGTACCGGTCGAGCAGGTCACGCAGAACCGCCGGGTGAGCCATCAGCATGAGGGGGATCCCTTCGGGCGGTGGACGGGACGGGCCCGTGACGGCCGGGTGACACCGACGGCCGGGTGACTACCGGGCGACCGCCGGCGCGGACCTCACACCGGCGCGAGCAGTTGCTCGCGCAGCCGGGCGCAGGTACGGCTGAGGATGCGGGAGATCTGCATCTGGGAGACGCCCAGCCGCGCGCCGATCTGCTTCTGGGTGAGGCCCGCGAAGAAGCGCCAGTACAGGACGGTCTTCTCCCGTTCGGGCAGCGCGTCCAGCAGGGGCCTGAGCGACTGGCGGTCGATGACCAGGTCCAGGGTGCGGTCGGCACGGCCGAGGGTGTCGGCGAGCGGCAGCTCCCCCAGCCCGACCGACGGCTGGTCCAGCGACAGCGTGCGGTGCACACCGTCGGCATCGAGGCCGCGTCGCACCTCCTCCTCCGTCAGCCCGGCCTCCACGGCCAGCTCGGCGAGGGTGAACCGGCCCCCGGCACCGCGCTGTTCCAGCCGCCCTTGGGCGGAGCGGACGGCGGAGCGGAGTTCCTGGTCCCTGCGCGGGATGCGCAGGGACCACACATGGTCACGGACGTGCCGTTTGAGTTCGCCGTTGATGGTGGGGACGGCAAAGGACTCAAACGCGAACCCCAGCTCCGGATCGAACCGGTCCACGGCGTTGACCAGCGCCAGGGCCGCCACCTGTCGGAGGTCCGCCGGACTCTCCCCGCTGGCGCGGAACCGCCGGCTGATGCGCTCGGCCATCGGCAGCCACGCGGCGATCACGTCCTGCCGCAGCCGGTCACGCTCGGGCCCGTCGGGAAGGGCGGCCATCCGCAGGAAGAGGGCTGCTGTGTCGGGTGCGTCGCGCCCACACCGGGGGGACGTCGTCTCGGCCATGGTCACAGTGATCCCCTCGCTCGTGCGACAGGAGTGCCGGCCGGAACGCCGTCCGCCCGGCCGCCACCCTCGCGTACCCGTGAACGGATCGGCGCCGGGGCCGGGGCGGCCGGAGTCGGCCACGGCTCTCAGCATGCCGCGCAGGGACCGAACGCGCGACTCGACGCAAGCGACCCGTCACCTGGAGTGAGCACAGGGAAAGGTCCCGGCCCCGCGGCCGTACCGCCGTTTCCCCGGTCCCGGACGGGGTACTCGCGGCAGCGGCAGCAGCTCCGTCCGGCCATCACCGAGGAGACCCCCGTGGCCCCGCACCCCCAGCCCTTCGCCCACTCCCCCGAGCCGGGTGGCCACGACCTCACCGACCGCGACGTCGCGGCCCTGGACGCCCACTGGCGGGCGGCCAACTACCTGTCGGTCGGCCAGATCTATCTGCTGAGCAACCCTCTGCTGGCGGTACCGCTGGAGCCGGAGCACATCAAGCCCAGGCTGCTGGGGCACTGGGGGACCTCACCGGGCCTCAATCTCGTGCACACCCACCTCAACCGTGTCATCAAGGCACGGGGCCTCGACGCGATGTGTGTCTGGGGCCCGGGGCACGGTGGGCCCGCCGTGCTCGCCAACTCCTGGCTGGAGGGCAGCTACCGCGAGGTCTACCCGGACGTGAGCCGGGACGCGGCGGGCATGGAGCAGCTCTTCCGGCAGTTCTCCTTCCCCGGCGGGGTCCCCAGCCATGTGGCCCCGGAGACGCCCGGTTCGATCCACGAGGGCGGCGAGCTGGGCTACTCCCTCGCCCACGCCTACGGCGCCGCCCTGGACAACCCCGGCCTGCTGGTCGCCTGCGTCGTCGGCGACGGCGAGGCCGAGACCGGGCCGCTCGCCACGTCCTGGCACGCGAACAAGTTCCTCGACCCCGTCCACGACGGGGCGGTCCTGCCGATCCTGCACCTCAACGGCTACAAGATCGCCAATCCCACCCTCCTGGCCCGGCTCCCCGACGAGGAGCTGGACAGGCTGCTGCGCGGCTACGGCCACGAGCCCCTCTACGTGACCGGCGACGACCCGGGGCAGGTGCACCGGGCGATGGCGCACGCCATGGACCGGGCGCTGGACCACATCGCCACCGCCCAGCGCGTCGCCCGCGAGGAGGGCGTCACCGACCGGCCGCACTGGCCGATGATCGTGCTGCGCACCCCCAAGGGCTGGACCGGACCGGCCGAGGTCGACGGCCTGCCCGTAGAGGGCACCTGGCGCTCCCACCAGGTCCCCCTCTCCGGGGTCCGCGACAACCCCGAGCACCTGCGCCAACTCGAGGACTGGCTGCGCTCGTACCGGCCGGAGGAACTCTTCGACGAGCACGGCGGGCCCCGCCCGGAGGTGCTGGCCTGGGTGCCGGAGGGCGACCGCCGGCTGGGGGCCAATCCGCACGCCAACGGCGGCCTGTTGCTGCGGTCCCTGCCGATGCCGCCGCTGGAGCACTTCGCCGTCCCCGTCGACAAGCCCGGCTCGGCGCTCCACGAACCCACCCGCGTCCTCGGCCGGTTCCTCGCCCAGATCATGGCCGACACCGCCGGGAGCCGGAACTTCCGGGTGGTCGGGCCGGACGAGACCGACTCCAACCGGCTGGAGGCGCTCTACTCCGCCACCGGCAAGGCGTGGCAGGCCCTCACCCTCGACACCGACGAGCACCTGGCCCATGACGGACGGGTGATGGAGGTGCTCTCCGAGCACCTCTGCCAGGGCTGGCTGGAGGGGTATCTGCTGACGGGCCGGCACGGGGTGTTCTCGTGCTACGAGGCGTTCGTCCACATCGTCGACTCCATGGTCAACCAGCACATCAAGTGGCTGCGGACCTCCCGCGCGCTGCCCTGGCGCCGCCCGGTGGCCTCCCTGAACTACCTGCTCACCTCGCACGTCTGGCGGCAGGACCACAACGGCTTCTCCCACCAGGACCCCGGCTTCGTCGACCACGTCCTCAACAAGTCCCCCGAGGTCGTGCGGGTGTATCTGCCGCCGGACGCCAACACCCTGCTGTCCGTGGCCGATCACGCCCTGCGCAGCCGCGACTACGTCAACGTCATCGTCGCGGGCAAGCAGCCCTGCTTCGACTGGCTCGGCATGGAGGAGGCCCGCGCGCACTGCGCGCGGGGTGCCGGGGTGTGGGACTGGGCGGGCACGGAGACCGGCGAGCGGGAACCGGACGTCGTGCTCGGGTGCGCGGGCGACGTCCCCACGCAGGAGACACTGGCCGCCGCCGACCTGATCCGCCGCCATCTGCCCGAGCTGACCGTACGCGTCGTCAACGTCGTCGACATGACCCGGCTGCTGCCGCACGAGGAGCACCCGCACGGCATGACCGACGCGGAGTACGACGCGCTGTTCACCCCCGACAAACCGGTCATCTTCGCGTACCACGGCTACCCGTGGCTGATCCACCGCCTCACCTACCGCCGCACCGGCCACGCCCATCTGCACGTGCGCGGCTACAAGGAGAGGGGCGCGACGACCACGCCCTTCGACATGCTCGTGCGCAACGACCTCGACCGCTACCGCCTCGTCATGGACGTCATCGACCGGGCCCCCGGTCTGGGCGTCCGCGCGGCGTCCGTCCGGCAGACCATGGCCGACGTCCGCACCCGCCACCACGCCTGGATCCGCGAACACGGGGTGGACCTGCCGGAGGTCACCGACTGGTCCTGGTCCCGCTGAGGCCGGTCCCCGCGCGGCTCGACGGGGCTGATGGTCGGATCCGGCACCGGGGCCGGGACGCCCCGCAGGCGCGGGCCCGCCGTGGTCGTCGCGCCCGCGGGAGACCATGGAGGAGACGGTGTGCGACAACAAGGACGGCAGGAGGATGTCGGTGAGCGCTACGGAGTCCGGCGGCACGCGGACGTACGACGTGCTGGTGATCGGTTCGGCCAACGCGGACCTGACGGTCCGGGTGGACCGGCGGCCGGGGGCGGGCGAGACCGTGCACGGCACGGATCTGGTCGAGTCGGCGGGCGGCAAGGGGGCCAATCAGGCCGCGGCGGCGGCCCGGCTCGGCGCCCGGACGGCGTTGCTGGCGAGGGTCGGTGACGATGCCTACGGCGAACTGCTGCTGGCCGCCCAGCGGGAGGCCAGCACCGAGGTGCGGCACGTGCTGGTCGAGGCGGGCGCGCGGACGGGTACCGCGCTGATCGTGGTGGGCCCGGACGGGGACAACTCCATCGTGGTCTCCCCCGGCGCCAACGACCGTCTCACGCCGGAGGACGTCACCTCGGCCCGGGAGACGGTCGCGGCGTCGGCGGTTCTCTCGCTCCAGCTGGAGATCCCGCCCGCGACCGTCCGGGCGGCCGCCGCCGTCGCGCGGGAGACCGGCACCCGGGTGGTGCTCAACCCCTCCCCCACGCCGGACCGGCTGGACCCCGAACTCCTGGCCACGGCCGACCCGTTGGTGGTCAACGAGCACGAGGCCCGGCAGCTGTCCGGGATCGCGGACGGCACCCCCGCCGAGTGGGCCCGCGCCCTGCGGGACCACGGCGCCCGGTCGGTCGTGGTCACTCTGGGCGGCGACGGCGCGCTCGCCCTGGACCACGCGGACGTGGAGCCGGTGACGGTGCCGGGGGCCGCGGTCGAGCCCGTGGACACCACGGGCGCGGGGGACGCGTTCACCGGGGCCCTGGCGGTGCGGCTCGCGGCCGGCACCCCGCTGGCCGCGGCCGCGCGGTTCGCGGTGCGGGTCGGTGCCGCGTCCGTCACCAAGGCCGGTGCGCAGCCGTCGTATCCGACCCTCGCGGAGCTGCCGACGGCGCCGGGATTGTCCGCATAGCGAACGGGATATCGGCTGTTGTCGTCCCACCGGACGAACGTCTTTCTCTGGCGGGTGATGTCCTGTCGGCGGCGCCGACCGGACGATACGGTCGGGAATCGAGGTGAACGCGGCGTCGGACGAGGCGGGTGGGGGGAGCCCGGTGGTCCGGCGGACCGCCCCCGACCCGATCTGGAGGAACCGATGTTCCGTGACCGTCCCCGCCGTACCGTCGCTGCCGCCGCCGTCGCCGCCGCGGCGGCCCTCGGTGCCGTGGCCTTCGGCCTGACGTCCCCGCACACCGCCTCCGCCGCCCAGGAGGACACCGAGCTGCGGCTGACCACCGTGGAGAAGTCCGACACCCGGACCGAGTACCCCAAGGCCGGGGACCACTGGGTGAGTTACTTCGACGTGCACACCACCGAGACCGGCAGGGACGGCAAGGAGCGGGCCGGTCGCCGGGTGGGCGACGGGAGCGACCGCTGCGACGTGGTCCTCGCCCGGTACGAAGGCGTGGTCACGCAGTGCCAGCGGGTGCTGCGCACCGAGAACGGCACGCTGGTGCTGACGTCCATGACCGACCGCTTCGGCCGCGGCCCGCACACCGGTACCGCCGCCGTGACCGGCGGTACCGGCGCGTACGCCAAGGCGCGGGGCGAGGCCTCGCTCACCCAGACCGACAAGCAGGGTTCCTTCCGCATCCGGCTGCGGGACTGACCCCCGTCATCTCCCGTCTGCCGCCGCCCTCGGGCGCGGCGGGGCTCAGGCGCCCCTGCGCTCCAGCTCCAGGGCGAAGCGCTGCCACGCCTCCGCACAGTTACGGGCGGCCTGGGCCACCATCGCGGTGCGGTGCGCGGGCACGCTCTCGACGAGCCGCTGCCAGCGCTCGCCGCCCATGGCGTGGGCACTGAGCAGTTGGAGCAGCGCCCGGCCGCCCTCGGTGAAGCGGAGGGAGGGGTCCCGGCGCAGATTGGGCAGCGGCTGCTCCTCGCCCGTGCTCGCCGGCGGGGGGGCCACGGGGGTGGTGCGCAGCGCCATGGAGCCGTCCGCGGCGGTGCGGCTCTCCGCCTCCCGCAGCTTCTTCGGCACCGGGTCCTCGCCCAGGCGCAGCCGCTGCCGCACGTCCCGCGCGGTGCCGACGGCTATCCCGGCGACATCGGCGATCTCCCGCAGACTGGCGTGCGGCTTGGCGGCGATCAGCGCGACCGCCCGCCGGCGCCCCTCCGCCGCGTTGAGCGGGCGGACCCGCCCGTCGCGGCCGGTCCTGGCGTTCACCTGCACGCTGCCCGCACATCGTCTGCGCAGCGAGGCGACCGTGCTCGCGGCGAGACCGGTCGCCGAGGCGATCAGCCGGTCCGACCACTGCGGGTGGGTGCCGATGATGCGCTCGGCGGCGGCGGTGCGGTCGGCCGGGCTGAGCGGCAGCCCCTGGAGGGTGTTGAGCCGGACGCCGTAGACGAAGGCGTCCGCCTCGCTGCCCTCGAAGAAGCGGACCGTGATGCGGTCCTCGCCGCGCAGCCGCGCGGCCCGCAGCCGGTGCATGCCGTCGACGACGCGCATCGTCGAGCGGTGCACGATGATCGGCGGAAGTCGGGCGTCGAGTTGGGCGAGCGCGTGGACATGGCGAGGGTCCTCGCCGGCCACACGGGGGGAGTCGGCGGGCAATAACGCGTCGAGCGGGACCACTGCCGTCAGACAGCGGTCCGCTCCGCTCTCACTGTGCCCACCCGCCTCGCGCTCCGCGAACTCCGCGGCCCGGGCGTCCGTTGCCAACTCTCCCGATCGAGCACATTCCGAAGTCGTCACGACACCCTTCCAGGAACTCCTCCGACGGACCGCGGTGGAGATCACGCACGCGACGAAGACAGTTTTCCGGGGCCCCCGCCTCGCCAACTGGCAGTCGACCGCCGGAGCGGGCGATCCAACACCAGTTGATCCCACCGACAGCAGGGACGCTAAGCAGCGACCGGTACAGCTGTCAACCGCATTGCCAGGTGCGCCTCATGGGGTTGCTGGTGACCTCTAAGCTAGATTGACCCGCTGGAGGGAGGTGTGATCATGAACGAGCCCGACGCCCCTGCCGAGCACACGCTCGCCGACAAGCTCAACCACTTGTTCGACACGGTGGTGCCGGCCGGCCGTGAGCCGTACAGCACCGAGGAAGTGGCGCGCTCGATCACCGCCGGGGGTGTGTCGATCTCCGGGAGCTACATCTGGCTGCTGCGCAAGGGGCAGCGCGACAATCCGACGCTGCGGCACCTGGAGGCACTGGCGAAGTTCTTCGGCGTGCCGCCGGCCTACTTCTTCGACGACCGGGTGACCGAGGCCGTCAACGCCGACCTGCGGCTGCTCGTCGCCTTCCGTGACACCCAGGTGCAGCGGGTCGCACTGCGGGCGGCCGGGCTGTCCCCCAAGAGTCTGCATTCGATCAATGAAGTGATCGAGCGCGTCCGCGAGCTGGAGGGCCTTCCGGCCAACCGGCCCGAGAAGCACCACCCCTAGGGCCTGTCTCTCAGATCTCGCCCTGCCCGCGCAGCGCCCGGAGCACGGCGCGACAACGCCACGGGGGGAATTGCGCAGTGAACTTCAAGAGGCTGCACCGGCGAAGCCTGGAACGGGTTCGCAGCCTGGACATACCCACACCGTTCGACGTCTGGGAGCTGTGCGACAGGGTCGCCCGGCGCCACGGCCGGCCGATTCGGCTGGAGCCCATCCACCTGCCCGTGGACGGGCCCTGCGGGCTGTGGATCTCCGGGCCCGAAGTCGACTACATCTTCTACGAATCCGACACCAGCCCGCTCCATCAGGAGCACATCATCGCCCACGAGCTGGGCCATGTGATCTGCGGTCACAAGGAGAACGCGGTGCTCGGCGAGGAGACCTCGCGCCTGGTGCTGCCGACGCTCGACCCGCGGATGATTCAGAGCGTGCTGCAGCGCACGTACTACACCTCGGCCGAGGAACAGGAAGCCGAGATGATCGCCTCCCTGATCCTCCAGGTGGCCAACCGGCGCCCCCTGGAGCGCAACTGGACCGTGCCCTCCGAGGCAGCCGAAAGCGTCGAGCGGCTGGACCGGTCGCTGCGCAGCTCCACCCTGGACGAGACGTGATCACCTCCCTCCACGCGTTCGGCGCCTTCGCCGCCTGGGCCGGCATGTTCTACAAATGCCGTTCCCTGCGGCAGAATCCGGCCGACCCCGCCCTGCTCGCCCTGTGTGCCGTCTTCGCCCTGTCGGGCCTGAGCTTCTTCATCTCGCTGCCCGTGGTGTGGGTCCGCGTCGACGGTCTCCTGGGGGTGCCGAACATCGCGGCACTGCTCGCCCAGAGCTGTGTGATGGCGCTCCTCGTGGGCCAGCAGATCGTGCTGACGTACTGGGCGCGCCCGCCCGAGCGGGCCCGCGTGCTGGTCCGCCTGCAACTGTCCTTCGGGGTCGCGGCCGTCGCCTCGCTGGTCACCCTCTTCTGGCTGCTCACCCCGACCGCGCAGCGGCCGAGGGACTTCACCCTCTACTACGTGCACGACCCGTACTACATCGCCTATTTGTCCCTCTACATCGGTACGTATCTGATCGGCGAGATCATCGTCGTCCGTGTCTGCTGGGGCTACTCCGCGGTGGCGGGGCGGACCTGGCTGCGGCGGGGCCTGCGGGTAACGGCCGTCGGGGCGTTCATCACCCTCGGCTACGGCGCCATCCGGGCCGGCAACATCCTCGGCATCGCCTTCGGCTTCGATCTGCGCCACCTGGAGACCGTCGCCTGGCTGTGCGGGGATTTCGGCTCCGCGCTCACCCTGGTGGGCTGGACGCTGCCGGGGTGGGGTCCACGGGTGGCCGCGGCGGGCCGGTGGGTGACTGCGTACCGGCGGCACCGCCGGCTCTATCCACTGTGGGCGGCGCTCCACGAGGCCGTCCCCACCATCGCGCTCGCCCCGGCGCGCAGCGAACTGGCCGACCGGCTGGCGGTACGGCAGCTGGAGTTCCGGCTCTACCGCCGGGTCATCGAGATCAGGGACGGGCAGCTCGCCCTGCGGGCCCACGCCGACCCCGAGACCATGGCGGAGGTGACCCGCGCGTGCCGGGAGGCGGGGCTGTCGGGGGACGAGTTGCGGGCGAGGGTCGAGGCCCTGCGGATCGCCTCGGCCCTGCGGGCGCGGGCGCGGGGCCGGACGGTGGCCGACGCCGACCGCGCCCGGGTCGGGGCCGAGGGGCCGGCGTTCACCGACCTCGGCGCGGAGACCGCCTGGCTGGTGCGGGTGGCGGTCGTCTTCGCGGCCCTGCCGGCCGAGGCCGCCGACCGGGCCGAGGCCGCGGCCCGTGCGGCCGCCCCGGGGGACGGCGGCGCGCCGGAAGTCGGTTGATAGCGTGACGACTTGTGAGGTTTCCGTCCCCGATCGGAAGGTCCGGCATGACCGTACGCAGTGGTGTCGAGCAGCGGCTCGCCCTGACACCCAACGGCAAGTCCATCGACATCTACCGGCCGGAGAGCGCCCCGGCGCCGTTGCCGACGGTGTTGCTATGGCACGGGATAGGCCCCGACGAGCGGGACATCCTCAGCCCGCTCGCACGGGAGGTCGCCGCCCTCGGGGTGCTCGTCTTCGCGCCGGACTGGCGCTCCGACGCGGCCGACGGCGGGCGCGCGGATCTGCTCGGCTCGCTGGAGTTCGTCCGCGCGCGGGCCGCCGAGCACGGCGGGGACACGGACCGGATCGTGCTGGCCGGCTGGTCGGCGGGGGCTCCCGCCGCGCTGGGGGTCGCACTGCACCCGGAGGTGGCCGACGGCTGGCGCCCCCGGGCGGTCGTGGGCATCGCCTCGCGGTACGACCGTCCGGCGCGGACGACGGGGCACGCCCCCCTGGTCGATCTGGCCGCCGGCCCCGCCGCGTCGCCGGTACCGGTCCGTCTGGTGCACGGCACGGCGGACGAACAGATCGACGTCGCGTACTCCCGCGACCTGGTGGCGGCCCTGGAGACGCACGGCTGGGCGGCCCGCCTCGACGAGGTGGGGGCCGACCACGCGGGCGCCATCATGGCGACGTACGACCCGGAGCTGGGCCGCTGCCGGCCGAGCGAGGACGAGCGCGTCCGCCGGGCCGGGCAGCTGACGGCTCGCGCCGTGGCGGAGGCGGCGCGTGCGTAGGCCTGCGCCTCCGCTGCGCGGCGATCGAGGACGCGCCCGCAGGGCGTACCCGGCTCGGATCAGCTATCAGCTCTCCACGAGGTCGCCCCGGCGCAGGCCGGACCCGTCCGGGACGGCGGCCGGGTCGCTGCCCAGGTCGACGACGGCGTTGCGCTCGTCGACGAAGACGACCCGGGGCTCGAAGGCGGCGGCCTCCGCCATGTCCATCGAGCCGTAGGCGATGATGATGACCAGGTCACCGGGGCTGATCAGACGCGCGGCGGCACCGTTGATACCGATCACTCCGGAGCCGCGGGGCCCCTCGATGACATAGGTCGACAGCCGGGCGCCGTTGTCGATGTCGACGATGTCGACCTTCTCGCCGGGCAGCAGGTCGGCGGCTTCCATCAGATCGGCGTCGATCGTCAGGGAACCCACATAGTGCAGGTCCGCCTGGGTCACGGTGGCGCGATGGATCTTGGACTTCATCATGGTGCGGTACATGGTGTCCGTATTTTACGCGCTTTTACGCGCACAAAGTTTCGAGCTCCGCGAGAAAAAGGAACGGCGGCGTCACTCAATGCACCCCCGTGGCTCTGAGTGACCGCCGCACGCAACACCGGGGACGTTAGTCATCCGGATCCGGTCATCGCAACTTGCTGCATCGAAGTTGCAACATATTGCACTCGCGCTCGACCTCGAATGTGTATGCACCGCCAGTAAGCCGGGCATTCGATCCTCACGCCGGTGCCGACACCGTCCGAGCGGCCCGTCCTCGGCGGCGGAACGGCCGGCCGGTGACTGGCTAGGGGCTTCACCAGGAAGTTAGAGTCCTCCGGTTGGCACACCGCCGCGCCGCGGCGCCCACGGTGCCACGCGTCGACATCCGAGAGGTTGAAGGATGAATCAGGGGGGAGGGGCTCCGGAGGCGTCGGCACGGCCCTCCCTGGAGCAGCGGATCCAGGCGGCGAAGGCCGAAATCGCCCGTCGGCTGCGGTACGTGCGCCGACACCACCCCGAAGGCCCCTTCACCCTGGCCGGTTTGGCCGAGCGCGCGGGCGTCTCCAAGCGCACGCTGTCCCACGCGGAATCCGCGGACGGTTCGAACCTCACCCTGGAGACCCTCCTCAAGGTCTCCTACAGCCTGGGCATTTCCCGCGACGCGTACTTCCTGGACGAGCAGGTCTTCCATCAGGTGAACGAGGAGCTGGAGACCCTGCGCGTGCTGCGGACCCGGCGCGTGGAGGGCGTGGCCCTGCGCACCGTCTCCCATGGCTCACCCGGGGTCGGCCACGCGCCGCCGGTGGACCGGCTGTCGGGGCTGCTCGAGGAGATCCTCGCCTCCGCGGCAAAGGCGCAGAACGAGTTACGGGACCTTCCGGCGCCGCCCGGGCCGCCGGTACTGAACGACGACCGTTGATGATGGTGATGCGCTGGCGCCGGAAAGAGCCGGACCATGAATTCACCTCGTTCCGGCTCGAGTGTGAGGATCGCGTGCGCGCGCTCCGGCTTCCCCCCGGCGAGTTGAGCATTCAGTCGCTCTGCGACCATCTCGGCGAGCGGTTCGGCCGACCCATTCATCTGGTGCCGCTCGCGCTTCCGCCCGGCAGTCCCGACGGGATGTGGGTGTCGGCGGAGGAGCGGGACTTCATCGCGTTCGAGGCGCGGCTCGCACCCATTCACCAACGCCAGGTCATTCTCCATGAGATCGGGCATTTCGTCTGCGACCACGAGGCGGCCCCGGTGATGACTCCCGAGGCGACCCGGTTGCTGCTGCCCTCCCTCGACCCGGAGCTGGTGCAGCGGGTCCTGGGCCGGGAGCACGCGCACTCGCCGGCCGAGCGCGAGGCCGAGTTCATCGGCTCCCTCCTCGGCCGGCGGATCGGTACCTGGACCACGCGACGCGTGTGGGAGGTGCCACCGGAGGCCGCGGAACTCGCGGCCCGGCTGTCCGCGCTGGAGCGCCCGGCCCGTGAGCGAGACGAACGGAACGAATGAACAACACCCTGAACAGCGTCATGTATCCGACGTGCGCCGCGGTGAACCTCCTGGCATTCCTCTACAAGGCCAGAGTCCTGCGCGTCGACCGGTCCCCCGCGCAATGGGCCCTGGCCGGCAACTTCTTCATACCCTTCCTGATCTTCACCGTGTCGACCCCTGCGGTCTGGGTGGCGACCAGCGAGGCGGTGGGCATCCGTAACTTCTCGGGCCTGTTCACCCAGAGCTGTGTCATGCTCCTGACCGCCTGCCAGCAGTTGGTCCTGCTGCACCTCACCTACGAGCGGAAGGTCGCCTGGCGCAAGGCGACGCCGCGCCTCATCGGCATCGGCACCACCGTCCTCGTCATGGTGACGCTGTTCTCCGTGGCCACCGAGCTCCACGAGCGCCCCACCGACTTCGCGCTGAGCAGGGCGCAGTTCTACCCCGCGTATCTCACCGTCTATCTGATCGCCTACGCCTGGAATCAGATCGACGTGTGCATCCTGTGCTGGCGCTACGCCAACATCGCACCCACCCCGTGGCTGCGTCGCGGTCTGCGGCTCGTGGCCCTCACGCTGCCCGCCGGCCTGCTCTACGCGGGCTGCCGGGCCGCCGACATCGTCGCCGGGCAGTTCGGCACGACGGGCCACGCCTGGGAGCCGATCGTGCCGTTCGCCGTCACGGTCAACACGATCGGGAAGACGGCGGGCTGGACGATGCCCGACTGGGGGCGCTCCCTCAGCGCCCTGTGGGCGCGGATCGACCTGCGCCGGGCTCACGCCGAACTGCGGCCCCTGCACCGGGTCCTGACCGCCCAGGTGCCCGAGCCGGTGCTCGAACTGGAGCCGGACGCGGACCGCCGCACCCGGGTGTACCGCACGGTGATCGAGATCCGGGACGCCCAGTGGGCCCTGCGGACCTGGATGGACCCCGCCGTCGCCGAGACCGCGAGGTCCCGGGCCGCGGACGCCGGGTTGACCGGCGACGACCTCGCCGCGACCGTCGAGGCCGCGCTGCTCGCCGCCGCCCTGCGGGCGAAGGAGCAGGCCTCGCGGCCCGCCGAGCACGCGAGCACCCCGCTCGCCGCCGAACCCCAGGACCTGGCCGCCGAACTGTCCTTCCAGCGCACGCTGGCCCGCGCCTTCGCCACGTCCCCGGTCGTGGCGGACACCCTTGCCCGTACCCCGCTCAGCCACGCCTCGTCGGAGCAGACCGCATGACAGACCGGACCGAGACCCCCGCTCTCCCCCAGCCCTTCACGGAGTCCTTCTTCGCCGACCGCTACCCCGCCTACGCGCGGCTGCGCGAGGCCGCGCCCGTGCACCGCGTCGCGCTGCCGGACGGCTCGCCGGTCTGGCTCGTGACCCGGGAGGCCGATGTGCGCGCCGGCATCACCGATCACCGCCTGTCGGTCAACAAGGACCGCTCCGGTGTGGGCTACAAGGGCTTCTCCCTGCCCCCGGCGCTGGACGCCAATCTCCTCAACATCGACCCCGAGGACCACTTGCGGCTGCGCCGCCTGGTCTCGAAGGGCTTCACCCCGCGGCGCGTCGAGGACCTGCGGGGGCGCGTACAGGCCGCGGCGGACCGGCTCGCCGACGACCTCGCCGCCAGGCTCGCCGCCGGTGAGGATCCCGTCGACATCGTCGCCGTGTTCGCCAATCCACTGCCGCTGGTCGTCATCGGGGATCTGCTCGGGGTACCGGAGGCGGACCGCCGGCCCTTCTCGGAGCGGGTCGCGACCATGCTCGCCCCCGAACACCCGGGGCAGATCGTGGAGGCCGTAAACCACATCCACCGCTTCCTCGTGGACCTCGTCGCGGCCCGCCGGGCGGCGCCCGGCGACGACCTCCTCTCGGCGCTCATCGCCGCCCGCGACGACGGCGACCGGCTCAGTGAGGACGAGCTGGTCTCCCTCGCCTTCCTGATCCTCATGGCCGGCAGCGAGAACGCCCAGCACCTGATCAGCGGCGGTCTGCTGACCCTGCTGAACCACCCCGACCAGCTCGCCGAGGTCCGGGCCGATCCGGCGCTGCTGCCCGAGGCCGTCGAGGAGCTGCTGCGCTACGCGCACCCCAACCAGATGGCCATCCGCCGCTTCCCCACCGAGCCCGTCGAGTTCGGCGGGGTCCGGATCCCGGTCGGCGACACGGTGCTGCTCTGCCTGGCCTCCGCCCACCGCGACCCCGCCCGCTACCCGGACCCGGACCGCTTCGACATCCACCGGGCGGACAAGGCGCACCTCGCGCTCGGCCAGGGCATCCACTACTGTCTCGGGGCGCCGCTGGCCCGGATGGAGATCCAGATCGCCCTGGGGACGCTGCTGCGCCGTTTCCCCCGCCTGGAGCTCGCCGTCCCCGCGGACCGGCTGCGCTGGCGCACCTCGTTCCGCTCGCACGCCCTCAGGGAGCTGCCCGTCACGGTGCGGGCGACTCCGGAGAAGGGGCAGTCGGCTCACCGGCCGGAGCCCGCTCGGGGCGGACCCGCGCGATGAGCAGGGCGACGTCGTCGTCGTTGCCCTCGGGCAGGTCCCTCAGCAGCAGGTCGCAGGTGGCCTCCGGCTCCCGGGGCGGGCCGTCGAGCAGGGCCAGCAGGGCCTCCAGGCGGGAGTCGATGGCCTCGTCGCGGGTCTCCACCAGGCCGTCGGTGTAGAGGATCAGCTGGTCGCCGGGGGCCAGCTCCACGGCGACGCTCTCGAAGGGGATCCCGCCGACGCCGAGCGGGGCCCCGGTGGGGAGTTCGACCAGTTCGGGGCGGTGGCCGGGGCGGAGGACGACGGGCGGCAGATGCCCGGCGTTGGCCACGTGGGCCCGCCCCTGCTCGGGGTCGTAGACCGCGTAGACGCAGGTGGCGATCATCTGGTCGAGCCCGGAGGCGGTGTCGTCGAGGTGGCGCAGCACCTGTGCCGGGTCAAGACCGAGGCCGGTGAGGGTACGGGCGGCGGTGCGCAGCTGTCCCATCGCCGCGGCGGCGTTGATGCCGCTGCCCATCACGTCTCCGACGACGAGGGCGCTCTTGCCGTCGGATTGCGGGATGGCGTCGAACCAGTCGCCGCCGACATTGGTGGCGAGCCCGGCGGGCTGGTAGCGGTAGGCGATGTCCAGGCCCGTCAGCCGCGGGGGCCGGTGCGGCAACAGGTCGCGCTGGAGGGTGAGGGCGGTGGCGCGTTCGCGCTGGTACCAGCGGGCGTTGTCGATGCAGACCGCGGCGCGGGCGGCCAGTTCACCGGCGAGGACGACGTCGTCCTCGCCGAAGGGCGCCGGGTTGCCGATGCGTTTGAGGTCCAGGGCGCCGAGCACCTCGCCGCGGGCGATCAGCGGCACCGCCATGTACGAGTGCAGCCCGGCGTCGGCCAGCAGGCGGACGGCGTCCTCGTCGCGGGCGATGCGCGGCAGGTCGGCGGCGGTGACATGGGCGATGTGGACGGGGCGGCCGGTGCTGACGCACTGGGTGACCAGCCGGTCGGCGTCGTACTTCGCGATCTGCCCCGGGGGGTCGGCCGCGCGGACGGCCTCGGCGGCCGCGGCCGTGTCACCCGCCGCCACGGCCAGCGCGCGGAAGACGGCCGCCTGTCCGTCCGGTACGGAACCGGAGCGGGTGCCGCCCAGGACGGTGTCGAGGACGTCGACGGCGGCCACGTCCGCGAGATCGGGCACGACGACCTCGGCGAGCTCCCGGGCGGTCTGGTCGAGGTCGAGGGTGGTACCGATCAGTACGGAGGCGTCGGCGACGAGGGACAGCCTGCGACGGGCCTCGGCGGCCGCGCGGTGCCGGTCGGTGACGTCCACGACAGAGGTGGCGAGGCCGAGCGGGCGGCCGCCGGGGTCCTCCAGCCGGTAGTAGGAAACCAGCAGCGCCCGGTCGGGGCCGACGCCGCTGCCCACGGGGCGGCCGACCGAGAACTCGTCCAGCAGTGGGATGCCGGTCTCCATGACCCGGCGCATCGCGGACTCGATCTGCTCGGTGTCCGCGTACGGCAGCGCCTCCCGGATGTGCCGGCCGACGTGCCGCTCGGCGGGCAGGTCGTTGATGCGCTCCAGTGCGGGGTTGACGAGCACGTACCGCAGCTCGGTGTCCAGTACGGCGAGCCCGATCGGGGACTGGGCCACCAGCCGGAGCGACAGTGCCAGGTCCCGTTCGACGTCCCGCAGGACCGCCTGGTCGGTGGCCATGCCGAGGCCGTACAGCCTGCCGTCCTCGTCCTCCAGCCGCATGGTGCGCAGCTCGATCCACCGGGAGCCGCCGCTCTTGTGCCGGGCGGGGAAGACACCGGCCCAGCCGCCGCCCTCGCGGACCACCCGGGCGAACTCCGCGAGGACCGTCTCGAAGTCCTCCTCGGCGACCAGCAGCCGGGCGGCGAACGACCCGAGCGCCTCCGCCGCGGTCCAGCCGAACAGCTCCTCGGCCTGGGGGCTCCACAGCACGATGCGGCCGTCCTCGTCCAGGACCACCGCGGCGACGCTCAGGACGTCCAGCAGGCTGCCCGGCTCGTGCCGGGCGGTGCGCCCGGCCGGGATCCGGCCGGGCTCGGGCCGGAATATCTCGGCACTGCCCATGCGAGGTCCTCCCTCCGCCCGCTCAGGGGTGGTGCGGCGGCCTCGTGCCTTCTGGTCCGTCCCTCGTTTCTCGTCCCGTGCGCCGCAGCGACTTCCATGGTCTCTCCGAACCGGCCCACCTCGCAGCCCGCGGCGCCGGGGAAACGCCACCGGCGGCGGTCGGGCCGCGGTCCGTGGGAGCCCGCACCCCGGTCAGGCCCCGGGTGTGCCCGCCGGGATGCGCAGCGTGAACCAGACGGTCTTTCCCTCGTCGCACGCGTGGTGGCCCCACTGGGTGGCGATCTGCTCGACGAGCCACATGCCCCGGCCGTTCTCGCTGTCCGGCCCGGCCTCGCCGCAGCGGGGCAGCAGCCCGCCGGCATCGGTGACCTGGGCGACCAGATGGTCACGGGAGCGGGTGAGGACGAGGCGGACGTCGCCGGCCGCCATCGGGACGTGCACGATGGCGTTGGTGACGAGCTCGGAGAGCAGGAGCGTGGTGTCCGCCGCGAGCTCGGCGAGTCCCCACTCGCTCAGCAGGCGCTCGCTGAAGCGCCGCGCGGCCGCGACGGACCGGGTCGAGGGGGGCAGCGAGATGGTGTGCGACGGCAGACCGGGCGGCAGGTAGTGCGGCGCCCAGCGTGAGGGCGGGCTGTGCATGCACAGCGGCATGCCGCGGCCCCAGTGGCCGAGGAGTCGCTGCGGATGCGCCGCCCGGGTACGGAGGGGGTCGGGGGCACCGGGGCCCCCGGGAAGGGCGGGGAAGGCTCCGGGGAAAGCGTGGGCCGTATGCGAGGAGCTCAGGATGTGGCTACTGGGAGGCATAGGGGGCTCTGGCAATCGACTAGCGCGAAGGGCGCTGAACGAGGACTCGTCTCCGACGCCTTGGGCGGACCTCGGGCTGGGGGCGGACCGCTCGTCTTCGCATGGGGATCTCCCACATTCGCTCGATTTCCGCCAGAGGTCTATACCCTATGGGTGACGATGGGCGTGCGGAGCGCTATCGCCGCAGGTAGGGCGGTTCGCAAGGGCATAAAGTCCCGGTATGCAAAAGGCGGGCAAAGGTCGAAGGGCCCGCACAGCGCGGCGCCCGGGGACGGCCGACGGACCCGCCGGAGTGCCTCCGGCGGGTCCGCGGGGCGTGGCGGCTAGGCCGTCCTCGGGCATTCCTTCCAGGCCAGGTGATAAATGGTGTTGATGTCGCCGTCCGTCGAGTCCATCGTCATGAAGCTCGTCGTCCTGGCCGGATCCGAGCTGCCGGCGCCGACGCGGAGTTCGGTGTTGATGTTGAAGTTCCGCTTCTCACCGCAGGGCGCCCAGACCAGCGCGCCGACCGGGACCCGGTCGCTCGCCTGCCAGTTGTCCTTGTACGGGCCTCTGAAGCCGTGGCTGCTCGGCGTGGTCGCGGACGACCCCTGGAAGTAGTACGACGCCTTCTGGGTGCCGACGGCCCCGGACTCCAGGGACGCGAAGCCGCGGTAGTCGGCACTGGCGATCGCGTAGGTGAAGCCCTGCGGCACGTGCACGATGAGGTTCAGCTGGCAGTTCTTGCGGAAGTCGGTCGGCTTGGAACCGACGCCCACCTGGGCGAGGTAGTCGCTGTAGGTGACGGTGAAGGCCGTGTTGTCGGGGGCGACGGCCACGGCCGCCGTTCCCGCGGGACATCCCGACCCGTTGACGGTCGCCACCTCGATCACGATTTTGTCGGGCGGCGGGGTGATGAGGGCCGCGGGGTTGTGCGTGGCGAGCGGCGCGGCGAGTAACGCCGCGATCGCGCTGCCGATGAAAAGGCCGCCGGGCATGGGTTCTCCTGTCGATTGTCTTCGCGCCATACGGCGCGAGGGGAAGACGAAAGGATCCTGAAGTGCCCGCACCGCGGGAATCACGGCTGTGAATTCACGCTTTCCCCTGAGCGGTAGGGGTGGGTCGATGGGGTGCCGACTCGGCTGCGGGAGCATCAGGAGTCAGTGGTTCCGGACCGACGAAAGAGCCATGGACCACGGCATTGTCCTGCACACACGGTTCGTACGAGCATGCACATGCCAAGCCGCTGTGCTGCCCTCCTGCGGTCCGTGGGACTGGGAGCGTTCGAATAATAGGGAGCGGCACGCGCGTTGGCTAGAGTTCGCGCCGCTGATCCGTTTCGGCTCTTTGGCTCAAAAGGAATGGGCCCGAACGCTGCTTCCCCAGCGTTTCCTTCCCGGTTCAAGCAGTGCCGCCCGGGAGTTTTCCGCACCGCACCACAACCGGCCTACAACGCGCGCAACCGCACCGACAGACAGGTCACGCAGCCCTCGAGTTTCTCGAACTCGCCGATGTCCACCACTACCGGCCGATATCCGAGACCGGTGTAGAGCGCGGCCGTCCTCGGCGCACTGGCGGCCATCAACAGCCGGTCGTCGCCCAGCAGCACGACGTGCGCGCCCGACTCCTCGGGCACCGGCAGGAAGCGCGCGAAGAGGGACGGGTCGTCGACCAGCGACGGGTGGCCGACGACCGTGCCGTCGGGGAGCGCGGTCACCGCGGACTTCAGGTGCAGCACCTTGCCGGCGAGGGGCACGGCGACCACCCGGGCGCCCAGCGGACCGAAGACCTCGCGCAACTGCCGTACGCCGTCCGCGTTCGTGCGTCCGCCCCGGCCTACGTAGAGGGTGTCACCGACCTTGAGGACGTCGCCGCCGTCGAGCGTGCCGGGCTCACGGAGCCGATGGAGAAAGCAGCCGAGCGCCGCGACCGCGTCCTCGGCCCCCGGCGTCTCGGCCCGGCGGCCGGCCGCACCGGAACGGGCGATGAGGGCGACGTTCCGGTGAACCACCATGGTGTCCTCGACGAAGACCCCGTCCGGGCAGTCGTCGGCGGGGGCGGCCTCGACGGTGTGCCAGCCGTGCGCGCGCAGCGCTCCCACATAGTCGTGCCACTGGCGCAGGGCGAGCGCGGTATCGACGGGGGTGCGCGCGATGTGGGTCACGAGACCCTCGGCGAGGCGGGGGCCCGGGCGGCGGACCAGGGCGATATTCCCGGACATACAGTCATCCTCTCGTCAACGGACGGGCAGTGGCAGTCTGCGTATCATCGGGCCGGTGATCTCGAACAGCGCCCGTCGCGCCCCTTCCGCTCCCGCCCCCTGCCGGATCACGGTCTGTCGCGGCTGCTGCTGCGGCGACCCGGCCAAGGTCCCCGGGGTCGACCACGCCGGACAGATAGCGAGGCTGCGCGGCGCCGTCGGCGGGGCCGCGCAGGTGCGCGCGTCGGAGTGCCTCGACGTCTGCGACCAGGCGAATGTGATGGTGGTTCAGCCGTCGGCGGCGGGCCGGGCCGCCGGGGGGCGGCCCGTGTGGCTGGGGCTGGTCAACGACGACGACGCCCTGGCGGACATCGCCGCGTGGGTGCGGGCCGGCGGCCCCGGGCTCGCGGAGCCGCCCGGGGTGCTCGACCTCTACGCGTTCACCGTCTCACGGCGGGTGAGCCAGGGGCTGGGCGGCTCGGGAGCCTGAAACCGGTCAGCGGCTCGACGGCTCGGGACAGGGGAGCGTCCGCCGCCTTCTCCAGCAGGAACGCCTCATTGCCCAGCCCGATCCGGGCGTGCCGCTCCGGCCGCGCGGACTTCAGCACCAGCCCGTAGACCACGCCGAGGACGACGGCCGCGGCGACGATGCCCGGCAGCGCCCAGCGCAGGGCCGGGCCGGGGTCGGCGCCGATCAGCACGTCGAAGTCCTTGACCGCGTAGACGACGATGGCGAGCAGCGCGAGCCCGGCGACGCCGGAGGCCACGAGCCGCGGGGCCTGGGCACGGGCCGCGCCGCGCCGGACGAAGAAGACGATGACGGCGGCGCTCGCGGCGGCCATCAGGACGATGACGCCGAGCGCGCCGACGTTGCCCATCCAGGTGAACAGCCGCTGGACGGGCGCCGTCGGGTCGCCGTGCGGCTTGTCGTCGGTGACCGCGAAGAGCAGGACGGCGAGCAGCGACACGACGCTCTGGAGCAGCGAGCCGTGGGCGGGCGCGCCACTGGCCTTGGAGGTACGGCCGAACGCGGCGGGCAGCAGGCCCTCGCGGCCCATGGCGAAGGCGTAGCGGGCGACGACGTTGTGGAAGCTGAGCATCGCGGCGAACATGCCGGTCACGTAGAAGACGTGCATCACATCGGCGAACGTGCTGCCGAAGCGGTCAGTGGTGAGGGCGAACAGCAGGTTCGGGCCCTCCTTCCGGGACTCGCCGACGATCTGCGAGGGCCCGGCGGCGACGCTCAGCGCCCAGGAGCTGACGGCGTAGAAGAGGGCGACGAAGCCGACGGCGAGGAAGGTCACCCGGGCGACGACCTCCTGCGGGCGGCTGGTCTCCTCGGCGTAGACGGCGGCCTGCTCGAAGCCGACGAAGGAGGCGATGGTGAAGCAGAGCGCGGTGCCCAGCCCGGCGCCGCCGAGGGTCTCGGGGTTGAACGCGTGCAGCGAGAAGCCGTCCTTGCCGGGGCTCGCGACCCCGACGACGTCGAAGAGGGCGACCATGGCGCACTCGACGAGCAGCAGCACGCCGAGGACCTTGGCGTTGAGGTCGATCTTGAGCCAGCCGAGTGCCCCGACGATCACTACGGCGCCGAGTGCGGGCAGCCACCAGGCGACGTCGAGGTGCAGATACCTGGCGAGCAGGCCGGAGACCTCGTAGCCGAAGATGCCGTAGATCGCGAACTGCATGGCGCTGTAGGCGACCAGCGCGACGACGGATGCGGCGGCGCCCGCGGTGCCGCCGAGGCCGCGGGCGATGTAGGCGTAGAAGGCCCCGGCGTTGTGGACGTGGCGGCTCATCTCGGCGTAGCCGAAGCTGAACAGGGTCAGCACCACGCCGAGGATGACGTAGAGGAGGGGCTGCCCGACGATGCCCATCGTTCCGTAGGTGGTGGGCATGACGCCGGCCGTGACCATCAGGGGTGCGCTGGCGGCGACCACCGACAGCAACAGTCCGGCCAGGCCTATTCGGTCGGCGCGCAGCCGTCTGTCCTGGCCCTTGAAGGTGCTGATCTCGCTCGTGGTGCCCGTCGACATGGCGGGGGTCGTCCTTCCCATGGGGGTGAGCGGGGTTGGGGGTGCGCACGCGGCCGGCGGGGCCGCGCGGGTCACGCCGCGCCGAGCGCGGCGCGGCGAGCGGCGTGGAATGCCTTCGCCGGGTCCCGGTCGGGGTAGGACCAGGGGGCGCGGACGGCGTGCGGGCCGATGCGGGTGAGCAGGGCCGCGGCCTCGGCCATCCGGCCCTCGTGGAGCTTGGCGTGGGCGAGGTAGTTGAGGTCGACCTTGCGCCGGGGGTGGGCGGTGGCGGCGGCGTCCTCGTCGACGTCCCATTCGAGCCACCAGTCGAAGGCCGCCTTCATCACCTGCCGGGCCCGCCGGGTGGTCCAGTGCCCGGAGCGGGCGGGGTCGCGGGGTTCGAGACCGGCCCGGGCGAGCACCCGGTAGCGCTCGGCGTGGGCCACCACGGGCAGGACGGCCAGGGGCGAGTCGGCGGGTGCCTGCTCGGCGGCCCAGGAGGCGAAGTCGTAGACCTCGTGCAGCGGGTCGTCCCGGTCGTCCCGCTGGTGTTCGGCCAGGCAGGCGGCCATCAGATGGTGCGCGTGGTGGTGGTCGCGGTGGCGGGCACGCACCTGGTCGAAGGCGCGGACGCGCTCGTCGTCGGTGCCGGTCCGGCGGGCGAGGACGAGGATGGCGAGCCAGGGGGTCGGATCGGCCGGGGCCATCCTGGCCGCAGTCAGCGCGCACGCGCGGGCCGCCTCGGGGCTGCCCTTGCCGCGCACGGCCTTGAAGACGGTGGCGCAGGCGAGGAGGGCGGCGGCGTCGGGGCTGTCGGGCTCCGCGAGCTGCCACTCCCGGGCCCAGGCGACGCTGGTGGCGCCTTCACCGAGGACGGTGAGACGGTGGCCGCGGCGGTCCCAGTCGTCGCCGGTTCCGGCGAGGAGCTTACGGGCGTCCGCCCAGCGGCCCCTCGCCAGCGCGTCGCGGACGGTGGCGAGTTCGGTGTCGTCGAGGGCGGGGTCGAAGGTCAGCCCGTCCTTGTTCCGGGGGCGGCCCAAGGGGGGTGGGGGCGTCATCGTCGGGCTTCCTCCACGGCGTACGTCCCCTCCGGGCGCCGGGTCAAGGCGTCCGCAAACAAGCTGTCGCAATCACGCACAGCAAAGCGGTAGTCACGGCTCCGAGTCAAGACCGATCTTGCGCTGACGTTTCATCAATTGACGCAGCGTCAGCTGAGCCTGCCGCCGGACAGTACGTCCGGTCGACGAACGACTGTTCGGTCGCGAGGGCGGCGACGGGGTGACCGTTCGGCCGTTTGCCCGCCCCGCCAGCGGAAAGGCCGTTGCCCGGCCGTCGCATCGCCCTACGGCGGTTAGCCTCGTCCCGTCAAGTCTCCTACGGCCCTGTGGCCTTGAGGTACGCGGCGTGTTGGTCTTCGTCTTCGCCCTGAGTGCGGCGTGCTGCCTGGGTGTCGGATTCGTGCTCCAGCAGAACGCGGCCCAGCACGCCCCGGTGAGCGACTTCCTCTCCTTCCGGCTGCTGCTGGACCTCGCCCGGATGCCCCGCTGGCTGGCCGGCATCGGGCTGATGGTGTGCGGCACGGCCCTCGGCGCGGTGGCGCTCGGCCGGGGCGAGATCTCGCTGGTGGAGCCGCTGCTGGCGACGAACCTGCTGTTCGCGATGGCCCTGTCCCGGTGGCAGACCGGGCAGCCGCTCGGGCCGGCCGGCTGGGGCGGGCTGTGGCTGCTGGCGGGCGGGGTGACGGCGTTCATCGTCGCGGGCCGCCCGCACGGCGGGGACGACACCGCCGATCCCCTGCGCCAATGGCTGTTCATCGGCCCGATGGTGGGCACGGCACTACTGCTGGCGGCGGTCTCCAGACGGGTCCGGGTGGTCGTGGAGGCGGCACTGCTGGGCGCGGCGGCGGGGCTGCTGTACGGCGTGCAGGACGCCCTGACCCGGCTGAGCGGCCAACGGCTGCACAGCGGCGGCTGGACCGCGCTGCTGCTGAGCTGGCAGCCGTACGCGGTACTGACCCTCGGCCTGGTGGGGCTGCTGTTCGTGCAGAGCGCGTTCGAGACGGCCCCACTGCGGCTGTCGCTGCCCGCGCTCACGGCGGCCCAGCCCCTGGCGGGCATCGTGTGCGGGGTGGGGTTCCTGGGAGACCAGGTGCGGACCACGGCCGGGGCGCTGGCCTGGGAGGCGGCGGGGCTGGCGGCGATCGTGGCCGGCATCGCGCTGATCGCCCACCACCCGGCGATGCCGGCGGGAGTGGGCGAGTCGGCTCGGGTGGGCGACCTCCCACCGCGCTGAGCCGCGCACGCGGGGCGGCTGGTTGGATGGTCGCATGACCGATCAGCAAGGGCTGCCGGCCGACGAGCTGCTGGACATCGTCGACGAGCGGGACGAGGTCGTGGGACAGGCGCCCCGCGGCGAGGCCTACGCACGCGGGCTGCGCCACCGCTGTGTCTTCGTCCTGGCCAGGGACGGTGCGGGACGGATCTTCGTACACCGCCGCACGGCCACGAAGCTCGTCTTCCCCTCGCGCTACGACATGTTCGTCGGCGGCGTGGTCGGGGCCGGTGAGTCGTACGACACGGCGGCGCTGCGCGAGGCCGAGGAGGAACTGGGCGTCAGCGGCCTGCCCGCCCCCACGCCACTGTTCCGCTTCCTCTACCGCACGCCGGAGCACTCGTGGTGGTCGGCGGTCTACGAGGTGCGGTGCGACCTGCCGGTCGAGCCCCAGGCCGAGGAGGTCGCCTGGCACGCCTTCCTCACCGATGAGGAACTGACGGCCCGGCTTCCGGAGTGGGACTGGGTCCCGGACGGCCTGGAGGCGTATCACCGGCTGGTGGGCTTGCGGGCTCACTGACGTGTCGGCTGCGGGTCCGTGGTGGCCGCCTGCGGCGGCGAGCGCCCTGCGGGCGCGTCCTCAAGCGCCGGACGGGCTGATTTCAGCCCGTCCGGCGCTTGAGGACAAGGCACAGCAGCTCGTCCGGCGTTCGAGGACACCGCCGCGCAGCGGTGGTGCGCCCCTACCCCCAGGCGAAATGTCAGATCGTTACGACGATCTTCCCCCGCGTGTGCCCCTCCGCGCTCAGCCGCTGCGCGTCCGCCGTCTTCTCCAGCGGGAACACCTCCGCGACCTCGACCGTCAGCACGCCCTGCTCCGCCAGGTGGCTGAGCGCGGTGAGGTCGGCGGAGTCGGGGCGTACCCACAGCGGGCGACCGCCGAGGGCCGTCACGTCGGGGTCCGCGATGGAGATCAGCCGGGCGCCGGGGGCGGTCACCTCGGGCGAGGTGTGGATCGTTCCGCCGCCGACCAGGTCGAGGACCACGTCGACGCCTTCGGGCGCCAGGGCGCGCACCCGCCCGGCCAGGCCGTCCCCGTAGGTGACCGGCTCGGCGCCCAGCGCGCGGAGGTAGTCGTGGTTGCGCTCCCCCGCCGTGCCGATGACGCGGGCTCCGAGGTGCTTGGCGAGCTGTACGGCCATGGTGCCGACCCCGCCGGCGGCGGCGTGCACCAGGACGGTGTCCCCCTCGCCGGTGCCGGCCGCCCGCAGCGCCTGGTAGGCGGTCAGACCGGCCAGCGGGATGCCCGCGGCCTGTTCGAAGGTGAGGTTGGCCGGCTTGCGCGCGAGGGTGCGCACGGGCGCGGCGACGTACTCGGCGAAGGTGCCACGGGAGAGGAGGTCCTCACGGACGTAGCCCATGACCTCGTCGCCGATCGCGAACTCGGGGGTGTCCGCGCCCAGGCCGACGACGACGCCGGAGACGTCCCAGCCCGGGACGACCGGGAAGACGGCCTGGAGCATGCCGTCGAGGTAGCCCGCCTGGGCCTTCCAGTCGACGGGGTTGACGGCCGCGGCCCTGACCTTGATCAGGACCGAGTCCGGGCCGACCTTGGGCTCGGGGAGCTCGCCGAACTCCAGGACCTCGGGTCCGCCGTAGGCGCGGTAGCTGATGGCCTTCATGGTGGTGCTCCTTACGGGAGAGGGTGAGCGGGGGCCAGGGGGTCAGGCTGGGCGGATGCGGTCCCAGCGTCCGCCGTGGCGGAGTGGTCCGCCACTTCGGCCGGGCGCGGGCCGTGGATCTTGCGCAGGCCCCACCAGGCGACGAACGCGACCAGCAGGAACGCCGTACCCGCGATCACGAAGGTCAGTGTGAACTGGCTCTCGGCGGGCAGTTTCGGCGCGCCCGGCGGCAGGTGCTCGAGGCTCTTGGAGGCGAGCACGGTGGTGATCATCGCGCTGCCGATGGCGCTGCCGGTCGAGCGGGAGATGGAGTTGATGCCGTTGGCGATGCCGGTCTGGCGGGGCGGCACGCTGGCGACGATCACCGCGGGCATGGCGGCGTAGCCGAAGCTGATGGCCGCGCCGACGAACATGCCGGCGGCGACGACGGAGAAGGCGTGCTCGTGGTCGAGGGCGATCCAGACGAAGCCCGCGGTGCCGATGAGCGAGGCGAGCAGCAGCACCAGACGGGGGCCCTTGTGGCGGACGAGCTGGCCGCCGACGGGGGCCGCGAGCAGCGAGACGATCGTGCTGGGGAGCAGGAACTGGACGGAGGCGCGCAGCACGCTGGCGTCGAAGCCGTAGTCGGCGATCTTCGACGGCATCTGCACGAGGTAGGAGACGCCGATGAAGAGCGCGAACGAGCCGAAGCCGACGAGCAGGCCGGCGATGTTCGCGAAGAGCACCGGACGGTGGGAGAACATCTTCATGTCGACCAGCGGCTCGCGCACCGTGCGCTCGATGATCGTCCAGACTGCGGCCATCACCGCGGCGCCGGCGAAGCAGCCGATCGTACGGACGGAGGACCAGCCCCACTCGTGGCCCTGGGTGATGGGCAGCAGGAGCAGGACGAGGGTGGCGGCGAGGCTCAGCGCGCCGAGGACGTCGGTGCGGCCGCCGGTGGTCTGCCGGGTGGCGGGGACGAGGAAGACGACGGCGAGCAGGGCGAGCGCGGCGAGGCCGGTGGCCAGCCAGAAGGCACTGCGGTAGTCGGGGTTGTCGCCGGAGGTCAGCAGACCGGTGGCGACGAGGGCGAGGCCGCTGCCGAACGCGAGCGTGCCGCTGACCATGGCCATGGCGCCGGGCAGCTTCGCGGGGCGGACCTCTTCCCGCAGGACGGACAGCGCGAGCGGGAAGATCGCGGTGGCGGCGCCCTGGAGCACCCGGCCGACGATGAGCCACAGCAGGGAGTGCGTGACGGCCGCGAGGACGGAGCCCGCGACCATGACGATCAGCACGCCGACGAGGGTCTTCTTCTTGCCGTGCTGGTCACCGAAGCGGCCCAGCAGCGGGGTGAAGACCGCGGCGGAGAGCAGGGTGGCGGTGGTGACCCAGCTGACATTGGCCGAGGAGGTTTCGAGGTCGGTCTGGATGAGGCCGAGGATCGGCACGACCAGCGTCTGCATCATCGAGACGACCATGGCGGCGAGGCTCAGGGCGAAGACGATGACCGTCTCGTTCCGCTGCTTGCCGCCTGGTGCGGTAGTGGCTTGGGTGCTCATGAGGGGTGGCGGGTCCTTCGAGTTACTTCACGACATGGATGCTTGAGATCGTCAAGCAACTCGATGCACGGTAAGTCGAAATAGTTCACATAGTCAAGTTAATGTTTTACGGGCTCAAGCTCTTGAGTACACTCCCACCATGACCGCGACCCCCCAGCCCCCGACCAAAGCCCAGCTCCTGGAGCTGGTGGCGGCGCTCGGCACCGCCCAGTGGCAGGACTTCGCGGCCGCCGCCGCCCGGCACGGGCTCACCTCCGTCCAGGCGAAGCTGCTCGCCCAGCTCAAGGGCCCGGTTCCGATGCGCGGGCTCGCCACCCTGCTGGTCTGTGACGCCTCCAACGTCACCGGCATCGTGGACCGCCTCGAATCGCGCGGCCTGGTCCGCCGCGAGCCCGACCCCCGCGACCGCCGCGTGAAGAACGTGGTCGCCACCGACGAGGGCCTGGAGACCATCCAGCGGGTCCGGGCCGAGATGCAGGCCACGCACAGCGCGCTCGACGCCCTCGACGAGGAGGAGCGCACCGCGCTCTACGGACTGCTGGAGCGGTTGCGCCCGGGCCTGGAGCGGCGTGGCTGACCGACCCTCCCCCGGCCGGCGGCCGACCGTATTCTGACGGTCAGTCCGATCCGCGCGCCCGCGCGGACGCAAGGGGAGGCCAGCGATGTCCAGCTCGACCACCGTCCGAGCCGTCGAACCGGCGGACACGGAGCCGTACACGGTCCCGCTCGCACCGGGGGTGAGCGCGTTCGTCCAGCCCGACGGCGGCTGGTGCCTGAACAACGCCGGGTTCGTGACGGCCGGCGGCCGGACCCTGCTGATCGACACCGCCGCAACCGAGCGGCGGGCGCGCCTGCTGCGCGCCGCCGTCACCGACAGCGGCGCCCCGCTGCCCACCACCGTGGTCAACACCCACCACCACGGCGACCACACCTACGGAAACTGTGTGTTCCCCGAGGCCACCATCGTGGGGCACACGGCCTGCCGCGAGGAGACCCTCGCCGCGGGGCACCAGCTGCACGGCATCTGGCCCGGGGTCGACTACGGCGATGTCGCCATCAGCCCCGCCACACTCACCTACTCCGACACGCTCACGGTGCACGTCGGCGACATCGAGGTACGCCTGATCCACCCGGGTGTCGCCCACACCGTCGGCGACACGGTCGCCTGGCTGCCGGAGCAGGGCATCGTGTTCACCGGCGACCTGATCTTCAACGGCGGCACCCCCTTCCTCATGATGGGCTCCCTCGCGGGATCGCTGCGCGCCCTGGAGCGGCTGCGCTCGCTCGACGCCCAGGTCGTCGTTCCCGGCCACGGCCGCGTCACCGACCCCGGGGTGTACGACGCCACGGAGGCCTATCTGCGCTACGTCGACGAGCTGGCCCGCGCCTCCCGTGCGGCGGGGCGCACCCCACTGGAGGCCGCCCGCGAGGCGGACCTCGGCGCGTTCGCGTCGCTGCGCGAGAGCGAGCGCCTGGTCGCCAATCTGCACCGCGCGTACGCCGAGCTGGAGGGGCTGCCCCTGGGTGCCCCGCTGAACCTGCCGCAGGTCCTCGGCGACATGATGACGATGAACGGCGGCAAACCGATGGCCTGCCACGCCTGAGCCGTGCGCGCCCCCGGCGCCGACCGGCCCGGGGGCGGTTCGCGGGCGGGGGGCCACGCCGACGGTTCACATTGACCCCTGGTGCCCCCTAGACGGCATACCGACCGGTCGGCATCATGATCGGGGACCGCACGTCCGTACGTTCAACTCCCCGTGGAGGAGCACTCGATGAGCAAGGGCAACCCCCCAGGGCTCGACCTGGAACGGCTGCGCGCGTATCTGGAGCGGGAGCGGCCGGGGCTGGTGCGCGGGCCGCTGGGCGCGGAGCTGATCGAGGGGGGACGTTCCAACCTCACCTACGCCGTCACGGACGGCATCGGCCGCTGGGTGGTGCGCCGCCCGCCGCTCGGGCATGTCCTCGCCACCGCCCACGACATGCGGCGCGAGCACCGGGTGATCAGCGCGCTGCGCGACACCGCCGTGCCGGTGCCCGAGGCGATTCTGCTCTGTGAGGACGAGGACGTCCTCGGATCGCCCTTCTACGTCATGGAGTTCGTGACCGGCACGCCGTACCGCACGGCCGAACAGCTCGGCGCCCTCGGCCCGGCCCGGACCCGCGAGGTCGTCCTCGGCCTCGCCGACACGCTCGTGGCACTGCACGCCGTGGACCCCGACGAGGTGGGGCTCGGGGACTTCGGGCGGCCGGAGGGGTTCCTGGAGCGGCAGTTGCGACGCTGGGGCAAGCAGCTGGAGGCCTCCAGGAACCGCGAGCTGCCGGGGATCGACGAGCTGCGCGAGGCGCTGGGCACGGCGCTCCCGCACTCCCCCGCCCCCACGGTCGTGCACGGCGACTACCGGCTGGACAACGTTCTGATCGGCGCCGACGGCACCGTCGAGGCCGTCCTGGACTGGGAGATGTCCACGCTCGGCGATCCGCTCACCGACCTCGGGCTGCTGATGATGTACAGCGAGCAGCGGCCCGTTCCCGGCTCGCCGATCTCCACCACCCGCGACGCCCCCGGCCACCCCGAGCCCGCCGAGATCGTCGAGCGGTACGCCGCCCGTTCGGGCCGCGACGTCTCCGCCCTCCCCTGGTACACCGCCTTCGCCTACTTCAAGCTCGCGGTCATCCTCGAAGGCATCCACTACCGCTACACGCTCGGCCACACCCTCGGCCCGGGCTTCGACCGCATCGGGCAGCTCGTCCCGCTCTTCGTCGAAGGCGGCCTCACCACACTCCGGAAGGGCTGAGCCATGGACTTCGCGTTCGACGCGCGCACCGAGGAGCTGCGCGGCAAGCTGCTGGCCTTCATGGACGAGCACGTGTACCCGGCGGAGGCGGTGGCCGAAAAGCAGCGCGCCGCCCTCGCAAACCCCTGGGACACCCCGCCGGTCGTCGAGGAGCTGAAGGCCGAGGCCCGGCGGCGGGGGTTGTGGAATGTGTTCCTACCGGATGCGGAGTACGGCGCCGGGCTGACCAACGTGCAGTACGCGCCGCTCGCCGAGATCACCGGCCGCAGCCCGCAGCTCGCCCCCACCGCCCTGAACTGCGCGGCACCCGACACGGGGAACATGGAGGTGCTCGCCCAGTTCGGCACCGAGGAGCAGCGCAAGCGCTGGCTCCATCCGCTGCTCGCCGGAGAGATCCGGTCCGCGTTCGCGATGACCGAGCCGGAGGTCGCCTCCTGTGACGCCACGAACATCGAGACGCGGATCGAGCGGGACGGCGACAACTACGTCATCACCGGCCGCAAGTGGTACATCTCCGGTGCGATGAACCCCCGTTGCGAGATCTTCATCGTCATGGGCAAGACCGACCCCGAGGGCGCCGACCCGCGCCGCCAGCAGTCCATGGTCCTGGTGCCGCGCGACACCCCCGGCGTCGAGGTCAGGCGCGCCATGCGGGTCTACGGTTACGAGGACCACTACCACGGCGGCCACGCCGAGGTGATCTTCGACGGCGTCCGCGTCCCGGCGGCCAACATCGTCGGTGAGGAGGGCGGCGGGTTCGCCATCGCCCAGGCCCGCCTCGGCCCCGGGCGGATCCACCACTGCATGCGCCTGATCGGCATGGCCGAGCGCGCCATCGAGCTGATGTGCCGGCGTGCGGCGGACCGTACGGCGTTCGGCAAGCCGCTGGCGGGGCAGGGCGTCGTCCAGGAGTGGATCGCCGACTCCCGGGTCGCGGTCGAGCAGTTGCGGCTGCTGGTGCTGAAGACGGCGTGGCTGATGGACACCGTCGGCAATCGCGGGGCGCACACGGAGATCCAGGCCATCAAGATCGCGACGCCGCGCACGGTCGCCGACATCATCGACAAGGCGGTCCAGCTGCACGGCGCGGGCGGTGTCGGCCAGGACTTCCCGCTCGCCGAGCTGTGGGCAGCGGCGCGGACCCTGCGGCTGGCCGACGGGCCGGACGAGGTGCACCAGCGGTCGCTGGCTCGGCGGGAGTTGAAGAGGTATCGCTGAGCCGCTGGGCGAGGCCCATCTTTTCGGCTGCGGGCCGTGCCGATCGCACCACCGCTGCGCGGCGGTTGTCCTCAATCGCCGGACGGGCTTGTTCAAGCCCGTCCGGCGATTGAGGACGCGCCCGCAGGGCGCCCGCCGCCGCAGGCGGCACGATGGCTCGCAGCTGAACCGCAGAACACGGCCTACGGCCGAAGGGCCCGCATCAGCAGGTCCGCCAGGTGCTCCGCGACCTGCTGGGGGCTCAGCGGGCCGTCGGGGCGGTACCAGCTGCTCAGGTGGTGGACCGAGCCGAAGTGGTAGTCCACCACCAGGTCGGCGGGGGTCACCGCGCTGAACACCCCGGTGCGCTGCCCCTCCTCGACCAGCGCGCGGAATCTCTCGTGGTACCGGCGGCGTTCGGCCCGCACCTGCTTGTCCTTCTCCGGGGCGAGGTGGTGCATGGACCGGAAGAAGATCTTCGTGTCGTCGAGGTTCTCGATCGTCGTGACGACGACGTCGGCGGCCGCGTCGCGCAGCCGCCGCTCGACGGGGGCGTCCGAGCCCGCCAGCGCGTCCAGCCGCTCCTGCTGGAGCCGCAGGACCCGCGCGTAGACCTCGTGCAGCAGGTCGTCCTTCGACCCGAAGTAGTGATAGAGCGCGCCCTTGGTGACGCCCGCCGCCTCGACGATCTCCTGCACGGACGTCCGGTCGTACCCCTGGTCCGCGAAGAGGCGGGTGGCGGCGGCCACCAGCCGCTGCGGCACGGCCCTGCCGCCGCCGTCCGTCGTTCCGGCCGTCGTCGTCCTGGTCATCGCCGCCACCCGCCTGTCGCCGAAGTGCTGTGCTACGCCCGGCCGCGCAGCTCCCGTCTGAGGATCTTGCCACTGCTCGTCTTGGGAAGGTCCGGCAGGATCTCCACCGCGCGCGGGTACTTGTACGCGGCGAGCCGTTCGCGGCAGTAGGCGACGACCGCGGCGGGGTCCGCGGTCGTGCCCGGCCGGAGGCTGATCCAGGCCTTGACCGTCTCCCCCCGGTAGGGGTCCGGCACCCCGACGACGGCCGCCTCGCGGACGGCGGGGTGGGTGTAGAGGACGTCCTCGACCTCGCGGGGCCACACCTTGAAGCCCGAGGCGTTGATCATGTCTTTCTTGCGGTCGACCACATACAGCCAGCCCTCGCGGTCCATGAAGCCGATGTCGCCGGTCCGCAGTTCGCCGCCGGGCAGGGCGGCGGCGGTGTCCTCGGGGCGCCGCCAGTAGCCGGGAACCACCTGCGGGCCGCGCACCACGATCTCGCCCTGTTCGCCGAAGGGGACGTCCGCGCCCTGTTCGTCGACGACCCGGACGAGGGTGTCGGCGCCGGGCACCCCGACAGCGAGGGTGCCGGAGACGGGGTCGACCGGCGCCTCGAGGCCGGGCAGGACGGCGGCGCAGGGGGCGGTGCACTCGGTGAGTCCGTAGCCGTTGTGGAGGTACGGGCCGAGAGTGGCGCGGAACTGCTCTACCAGCGCGGGCGGCAGCGGGGCCCCGCCCGAGGAGATCATGCGGAAGGAGGCGAAGTGGTCCCGGCCGACTCCCTCCTGGGCCATCAGGGCCATGAACGCGGTGGCCGGGCCGACGGTGTAGGCGGGGCGGTGCTCCAGGAACGCGTCGAGGACGACGCCGGGTTCGAAGCGATAGGCGAGCGCGAGGGTCCCCGCCCCGGCGACACAGGCCGCGAGCTGGGCGACCATGCCGGTGATGTGGAACAGCGGGGCGAGGGCGAAGTAGGTACAGCCCTCGGGCAGTCCGGAGCCGGTGCGCTGCCGCTCGGCGTTGTGGCAGACGTTGCCGTGGGTGTTCATGGCGCCCTTGGGGCGGCCGGTGGTGCCCGAGGTGTAGCTGATGAGTGCGATGTCGTCGGGGCCGAGGTCGATGCCCTCGGGTGCCGCGGCACCGGAGCGGGCCACGGTCAGGAGGTCCTCGGCGTCCTCGGGAACGGGCAGCCGGCCGCCGCGCAGCACACGGGTGTCGTCGCGGGTCTGCAGACCGGCCTCGCAGGCCGTGAGAACAATCCGGACGGGCGAGGAATCCGCCGCTTCCCGCAGCCGCTCCACCCAGGCGCGGTCCGCGCAGATCAGGGCGGTGGCCCCGGCGTCGTGCAGGATGTGCCCGGCCTCCCCCGCTTTGTACATGGGATTCAGGGGGACGACGGTGCCGCCCGCCTTCCAGATACCGAGGACGGCGAGGACGAAGTGCGGGGAGTTCTGCAGCATGACCGCCGCCCGGTCGCCGCGCCGGAAGCCGCGCCCGGCGAGGTGGCCCGCGATCGCGTCGGACAGCTCGTCGGCCCGACGGTAGGTGAGCCGCCCGTCGAAGTAGGCGAGCGCGTGCCGGTCGGGGGCGCGCCGCACGGCGTCCTGGAAGGCATGCAGCACGCTCGGTGGCGGCTCGACGGGCGCCCGCTGCGCCTCGCTGAGCAGTGAGAGCCAGGGCTTGTCCGCGTAGGAGTCGGGGACCGCCCGGGCCCTCGGAGCGCGGGCCGAGCGGGGTCGGGAGGAGGGGTTCGCTGTCATCGTGGTGTGCCGCCCTTTCCGTGCCTTCTCCGGCTGCCTCCGCGGCTACGCGCGATCGGGGTCCGGGGCCTGTTCGAGCTTGCGCTGAAGGTGGTTCATGCCGTCGAGCCAGCGGTCGGGGTCGGCGGCCCGCGCGGTGTAGTAGTCACCGACCTCCGGGTGCGGGAGGATCAGGAAGCGGCCTGTGGCCATGCCCGCGAACAGGGCGTCCGCGACCCGTTCGGGCTCGATGGCGGTGGGCGCGAGCAGCAGGTCCCCGGCCGCTCCGGTGCCGCGCAGCATGTCCGTCCGGACGCCCTGCGGGCAGATCGCGTGGACGGAGATGCCACGGTGCCGGTAGGTGAGGGAGAGCCATTCGGCGAAGGCGTACGCCGCGTGCTTGGAGACGCTGTAGGGGGCCGAGCCGACCATGGTGAGCAGCCCGGCGGCGGAGACGGTGGCGACGAACCGTCCGCTGCCGCGCTCCAGCCAGGCGGGGAGCAGCTCGCGGCTCGCCCGTACGTGCGCCATGACGTTGACGTCCCAGGAGGCGGCCCACTGGTCCTCGGCCGCCTCGGGGCCGCCGGTGGCGGCGACGCCGGCGTTGGCGCAGTAGACGTCGATCACCCCGCCCAGCGCCTCACGGGCGGCGGGGAGGATCTCCGAGGCGTCACCGGGCACGGCCTTCGCACCGATCTCCGCGGCGACGGCCTCGGCCTTCGCGGCGTCGAGGTCGTTGACGACGACGCGGGCGCCTTCGGCGGCGAACCGACGGGCGAGGGCGGCGCCTATGCCGCCGCCCGCTCCGGTGACCACAACTCCCGCGTCCCGCACGGTGTTCACGTTCGTGTCTCCCTTGGTCTCGGTGCCCGGCCGTCTCGGCCGCGTGCGCAGACTAACCAGTCGGTATGTGGAAGCGGAAGAGCGCGTTGCGCTCCGCGGGCAGGTCGCCTGTGCCGCCTGCGGCGGCGAGCGCCCTGCGGGCGCGTCCTCAATCGCCGGACGGGCTTATTCAGCCCGTCCGGCGATTGAGGACACAGCACAGCAGCCCGCCCGGCGCTTGAGGACACCGCCGCGCAGCGGAGGTGCACACACCACGGGCCCGCCGCAGGCGAAAAGGCTGGACAGGCCCTCTTGACGGCGGGACGATGCGCGTCACATCTGACCGGCACAGGGGGACTGGGCATGGCGGACACACAGGTGGAGCCTTACTGGGAACTGACTTTCGACGCGGACGGCGACGTCCACACCGGCGAGCGGGACGGCCTGGTGGCAGGGGCCGGGCGGGAGGGGCTCACCGATCTGGTGATCTTCGCGCACGGCTGGAACAACGACCGGCCGAGGGCGACCGGACTCTACCGACGCTTCTTCGCCCCGTTCCCGGCGCTCGTCGACGGGGCCGTCGGGGCCGACGGAACCGAGGTGCGCATGGGCTACAGCGGCGTGATCTGGCCGTCGATGCGGTTCGCCGACGAGCCCGTCCCCGACTTCCCGGAACGGGCGCTCGCGACCACCGCCACCGGGCCGCCCGTGCTCGACGCGGCCACCCGGCAGGCGCTGACCACGGCCTTCCCGGGGAGCGAGGAGACGGTGGACCGGCTCGCTGAGCTGCTCGAGCGGCGACCGGAGACCCCGGAACGGCTGGCGGAGTTCACCGGCCTCGTCCGCGCGCTCGTCACGGCGGACCCAGGGGGCGCGGGTTTCGTCCAGGACCTGGAAGGCGAGAGCGAACCTGCCGTGCTCGCCGGGGACCCCGAGGTGGTGTGCGCGGCGTTCGCCGACGCCCTGGTGGGCGGCGAGGCGCCCGCCGGGCTGTTCGGCGGTGACTGGAAGAAGCTGTGGAAGGGCGCCCACGAACTGCTGCGCCAGGCCTCGTACTACACGATGAAGCGCCGGGCCGGCACGGTGGGCGAGCGGGGCCTCGGCCCGGCGCTCGGGGTGCTCGCCCGGTCCGCGCCACACCTGCGGGTCCACCTGGTCGGGCACAGCTTCGGCGCCCGGCTGATGGCCTTCGGGCTGCGCGGGCTGCCGGAGGAGGCCGCGGTGTCCTCCCTGACGCTGCTCCAGGGTGCCTTCTCGCACTACGCCTTCTCCTCCCGGCTGCCCTTCGACAGCCGCCGTGGCGGTGCGCTGAAGGGCGCGCACCACCGGGTGCGGGGGCCGGTGGTGTGTGTCCACTCGCGGCACGACACGGCGCTCGGCGTGATGTATCCCCTCGCGTCCCGGCTGGCCCGGGACGCGGACTCGGTGCTGGGGATCGACAACACCCGGTGGGGCGCGATGGGCTATGACGGCATCCAGGCCGTGGACGGCTCCGCGCGCCTCTCGCTCGCGCGGGCGCTGGACGGCGGGCTGCCCGACGCGGGCTGCGCGAGCGTCGACGCGTCGACGGTCGTCTCGCGCGGCGGGCCGCCGTCGGGAGCGCACGGCGACATCTGTCACGACGAGCTGGCGCGGCTGATCCTGCTGGCCGGTCGCATCGGCGGCTGAGCGCGGGCCCACGGCCCGCGGCCCACAGCTGACGGAGGGTGAGGATCCGCCACCTTCGCGGATCCTCACATCTGTGCGCGCGATGGGGGTAGCAGAGCGGAGTCGGCCGCGTCAGGGCGTCCGATGGATCCGAATGGCGATGAGTTACGTCCCTTCCATGTCGATCCGAGTCCGCGCTGTCGGAGGTGGGATGCAGTGGCAGGTTTCAGAGCACTCGCACGAGAGGTGCGCAATCCGCAGAACACGATCGCGCTGCGACGGACCTCCTTGCGCAAATGTCTCGAACGTTTTGCCCCGTACGGGCACCGGGCGACCTGGCACCACCTGTGCGCCCGGGCGGGACTGGCCCCCGACGACCGCGCGCCGGACCCGGAGCTGCTGATCACGGCACTGGAGGAGCTGGAGGAGGCCCGGGAGCTCTGGCTGGCCTACGAGGTCGAGTTCGCCGGCCGGCGCAGGCGCGAGAAGCACGACGGCATCCGGCAGCCCAGCGCCGTCGACGACTGGCACCGAAACACCTGGGGCGGCTGTGACATCGTGCCGTGTGCGAGCCCCACGCTCTTCCCGAGCGCGCGCCTCGCCGAGGTGCTGCGCCGCATGATCACCGCCATGGAGTCCGGACCCGGGGACGCCTGCCCGGTCTGCTCGCAGGAGCGGATCGAGTGGCGAACCGACCTGGAGCGTTACCCGCTGGCGGGACCCGTCTGCACGGACTGCGGCATCGTGGTGCCGGTGCCCGTGCTCACCACGGACGCGCTGGCCGCGGCCAGGAGGTACGCCTACGCGGCCCGGTACGCCGCGGTGTGAAGGCCGCCTGTCCGTCGCGAGTCCGGAGAGGCACGGGCGCGCCGCCCGAGGCGATCAGCGGTTGATCGCCTCGGGACCGGTGGCAAGGCGAGGCCCGGACCTCACGCCCCGGGCTCGGCGCACCGATCGGAGGTGGTGTTCCTCTTCGGCGCCCCGGCCGCAACGGCCTTCCCTGCGCTCTCTGTCTTCCCTGCCTTCGCTGTCTTCCCTGCGGGGGCCGACCCTCCGGACTTGTCGGACACGGCGAGCAGGACCGAGCCGCTGCCGTAACCGCCGAAGCGGTCCTCCGGGTTGGACAGCGCGCACTTGTCGAGCGAGAGGCAGCCGCAGCCGATGCAGTCGGCGAGTCGGTCGCGCAACTGGTTGAGCTGCGCTATTCGCTGATCCAGCTCCGAGCGCCACAGCTCGGACATCCGGGCCCAGTCCTCACGGTTGGGGGTGCGCTCGTCGGGCAACTCGGCGAGCGCCTCACGGATGGTGGCGAGCGGGATGCCGACCCGCTGCGCGGCGCGGATGAAGGCGACCCGGCGCAGCGCGTCGCGCTCGTAGCGGCGTTGGTTGCCGGTGGTGCGACGGCTGCTGATCAGGCCCTTGGACTCGTAGAAGTGCAGCGCGGAGACGGCCGCGCCGCTGCGCGCGGACAGCTGGCCGACGGTGAGTTCATGAACCTTCGTGGAAATCTGCGGCACGGCTCAAGACCTTACGTCAACGCGGGGCGTTGACACCGGGAGAGCCGCCCCACATGCTGAGCAAGCGCTTGGACACTCTGTGTGGGAGGCACGTGGATGACGGAGCCCCGGATCTTCACCTCGTTGGACGACCTGCGGGCCGCGGTCGGTGTGGAACTCGGCCCGAGCGGCTGGCTCGACGTGGACCAGAAACGGATCGACCTCTTCGCCGAGGCGACCGGGGACCACCAGTGGATCCATGTGGATCCGGACCGGGCAGCGGCCGGCCCCTTCGGAGCGACCATCGCGCACGGCTATCTGACGCTCTCCTTGCTGCCGTCCCTCGTGCCGTTGCTGATGCGCGTCGAGAACGTCCGCATGGGCATCAACTACGGCGTGAACAAGGTCCGCTTCCCCTCCCCCGTGCCGGTCGGCTCACGACTGCGGGCCACGGCGAGGATCGCCGGGGTGTCGGAAGTGGAGGGCGGCGTGCAGCTGGTGACGACGGTGACGATCGAGCGCGAGGGCGGGAAGAAGCCGGTGTGCGTGGCGGAGTCGGTGAGCCGCTTCTACCTCTGAGCCCGGTGAAAGACGGTGGGCGGCGGCCGGCCCCGCTGCCGGATCGCGGGTGGATAAACGACCACCGTCAATGGATTGTTGAACGGGGTGCCCCAGAGTTCCTGGCACCGCGGGAACGACCCGCGGAACCGTAAGGAATGAGGTTCCTCATGCGTCGCATCACTCCCCGTCTGACGGCCGCGGCGACCGTGGCCGCGATCGGGCTCGGCGCTCTCGCCACCGGCACCGCCTCGGCCGCCCCGGCCGACGCCGCGGCCGCCGTCTTCGCGGCCCGGAGCACCCAGGTCAAGCTCCACAACGGCACCGGCTGCCAGCTGAACCGGCAGAGCTACGGCCTCGATCACGGCATCTGGAGCCAGGGGCAGGAGCCCCCGCACACCGTGTACAACACTCAGGACGTCTCCTGGCAGTCGGAGAGCAACGGGTTCATGACCGGCACCGAGGGTTCCGTCACCTACTGGACATCCAACTGCGAGGAGAGCTGGCGAGACAACCGGCCCGTCCGCTTCCACTGGAACAACCCCTACGCCGGTTCCAACGGCTACGACATCGACGGCACGGACCGCGGCGCCTTCCGCGAGGTCCGTGAAGGCGGCCGTGGCGACAACGCCCTGGTCCTGTGGGGCATATACAAGAAGTGACCCTCACGTGAGGCCTGCCAGCAACGTCCGGGTCTCCTCGGCGTCGGCTCGGGCCTCGCGCCGCTCGAAGAGGTCGAGGGCGGCCTCCAGGCACGCCTTCGCCCTCGCGTCCTGTCCCTGATGGCACAGGCTGCGCCCGAGCACCCTGAGCAGAGCGCCCTCGAGCATGCCGCTGGTCCGCCGGGCCGGCGGCATGAACTCCTCGGCGGTTCCCGCCGCGAGGGCGTAGTGCCCGGCTTCCGCGTGGACTTCGGCCATCAGGGTGCCCGTGGCCGCCTCGAAGGCGGTCACACCCAGGGCGCGGAACATCTCCAGCGCGTCCCGGGCCCGGCCCAGTGCGGTGTTCCCGTCCCCGCACAGGCGCAGGACCCGGGCCAGGTAGTACAGCCCGATGGCCTTCGATACCGAGTCCCGGCCGCCGACCAGCTCCGCACCCCGCTCGGCCGCGGCCCGGGCCTCGGCAAGCCTGCCCTGCCGGGCGTAGTTGAAGGCCAGCTCACCCAGTGCGGTGCCTTCCGCGATCTCCGCACCGAGCTCGCGGAAGAGCCGTACCGAGGCCTCGCCGTGGCCGACCGCCTCGTCGAAGTGACCGTGGACGCGGGCGTTCGCGCACAACGTGAGGTGTGCCGACGCCCGCAGCCGCGCGAAGCCACCGGCGCACAGCTCCAGGGCACGGGCGAGTTCGGGCCCGGCCTCGGCGTAGGAGTTCGCGTGCCACAAGGCGTTGCCCCGTACGTACCGGGCCAGGGCCTCGACGTCCGGGCGGCCGCGCCGCGCGGCGGCACCGGCGACCCGCTCGGCCCGTTCGGCCACGGCGGACAGGTGGGTGATCCCCGACAGTACGGTGTTCAGCTTGTCCATGAGGTCGGCTGCCTGCACCAGCGACAGGCCGTCGTCCTCGCAGGCGCGGTCGACCAGCGCGCGCTGCACGGGGATTTCCTCCCGCATCCAGTCGGTGGCGTCCTGGGCGGTGCCGAAGAGGAGGCCCGTCGAGGTCATCGGCGCGTCGATGAGAGAACGCTCCGCGGGTTCCACCGAGTGCGCGACCGCGTCGGCGTTGCGGGCGGTGGCCACGCAGAAGTCCAGGAGCCCGGCGAAGGCCCGGCTCGTCTCCCCAGGGGTGTCCTCGCGGGCGCTCCTGGCCCGCGCGAACGCACGGACCAGGTCGTGGAAGTGGTACCGGCCCGGCCTGCGGGACTCCAGGAGGCTCAGGTCGACGAGCGACTCGAGCAGCTCCTCGGTGTCCTCCGGGTCGTACGCGTCCCGGCCCAGCAGCGCCGCCGTGCACGGCGGCCCGAAGTCCGGCACGTCCAGAACCGCCGACAGCCGAAAGGCCCTCGCCTGTTCGCCGGTGAGCTTGGAATACGACAGGTCGAACGCGGCCTCCACGGCCGCGTCCTCGCTGCGCAGCTCGTCCAGGCGGATCCGTTCGTCCGTGAGCAGACGGACCATGTCCGCCAGTGGCCGGCCGGGCTCCGCGGCCAGGCGGGACGCCGCGATCCGCAGCGCCAGGGGCAGCGCCCCGCAGGCGTCGGCCAACTCCGCCGCCGCGTGCGGCTCGGCGTCGACGCGGCGGGCGCCGATGATCTGCCGCAGCAGCGCCAGCGCCTCCCCGGGCGGCATCACGTCGAGCCGTATGTGCCGCGCGCCCTCCAGCCCGGTGAGCCAGGCGCGGCTGGTCACCAGCACGGCGCAGCCCGCCGCGCCCGGGACCAGCGGGCGCACCTGGTCGCCCGACGCCGCGTTGTCGAGCAGCAGGAGCACCCGCCGTGCCGACAGTGCCGAGCGGAAGAGCGCGACGCGTTCGGCCAAGCCGTCGGGGACGTCACTCGCTTCGGTTCCCAGCTCCCGCAGGAACGTGCCGAGCACGGCCCGCGGGTCGGCCGGGTCGCGGTCGGCGCCGCGCAGGTCCACGTACAGCTGCCCGTCCGGGTACCTGTCTCCGAGCCCGCGGGCGGTGCGCACCGCGAGCGTGGTCTTGCCGACGCCGGCCATGCCGTTGATCGCGGATACCACGACCGCCACCGCGTCACTGTTCAGCATTCCGGCGAGCGTCTCCACCTGCTCCCGGCGGCCGGTGAAGTCGTCGATGTCGCGCGGCAGCGCGGCCGGGCGCGGCCTGGCGGCCTGGACGCCGTGTGCCGGTCCGGGGAGCCTGAGAGAGGGATCCGAACGCAGGATCCGCTGGTGCAGCTCCCGTAACGCCTCGCCGGGCCGGGCCGTTCCGAGGAACCGCCGGGTGTCCTCGAAGACCCCCAGCGCCTCGGCCTGGCGGCCCGACCGGTACAGCGCCAGCATCTGCACCCCGCGCAGCCGCTGGCTGGCGGGGTACTCCACCACCAGGGCGCCGGCCTCCGCTGCCAGTCCGGGCCGGTCCGCGAGCTCGGCGTCGAGCTCCAGCCGGGCCTCCAGCAGCGCCTGCCGGACTCCGCACAGCCGGGTGCGCGACGCCCTGGCGGCCGGCCCGTGCAGGCCCGCCAGCGGCTCGGCGGCCCACAGCCGGAGGGCCGCGTCGAGGATCTCGCGGGCGCGGTCCGCCCCGTCGACGGACCGCGCCTCCTCGGCCGCGGCCAGGGCGCCCTCGAACGACCAGGTGTCCACGGCGCGTTCGGCGACCCGCAGCGCATAGCCGTCGCCGACCCTCTCCAGCACCAGCGCGCCGTGCTCGTCGAGGGCCCGGCGCAGCCGCCAGATGTGCGTACGAATCGCATGCTCCGGTCTGGCGGGACGGTCGCCCTCGTCCCACACCCCGTCAACGATCAGCGGCATCGCCACTGTCCGTCCGGCGGCGCCGAGCAGAACCGCGAGCACTTCCCGCTGCTGCGGTCTGCCCAGGTTCAGCTCGTCGCCCCCGCTCCAGCCCCGCACCGGGCCGAGGAGGGAGAACCGGAGCTCTCGCGTCACCGGCTCGACCAGACCTGAATGATGTAGGGGGCCTCGCTGAAGACCCTCAGCGTGCCGTCGGAGTACAGGCCGAGCTTCATCACCGGGTAGTTCGTACCGATCTCGTTCTGCGCGGTGTGGCTGGCCCAACACACGCGGTTGTCCCGTCCGTACACCACGAAGTTGCCGTCGGACTGCATCACGGCACGGTCACCGCAACCCACCGTGCCGGTCTGCCAGACCGGTGTCCGGTGCGCCCAGTTGTCGCCGGTGGTGTAGACGACGACGTTGCCGTCGTCCTGCAAGGTGAGCTGGGCGTTGCCGTTCCTGATGTGCGAGCCCTTGGTGAGGGACTCGTTGTTCCAGATGACGCCCTGGGCGTCATTCCGGTCGGCCGATGCCGTTCCGCCGGTCGCCATCACTCCGGCGGCGGCGACCACCGTGGTCGCGGCGACGGCGGCGATACGGCGGGAGAGTCTGCTGCGCATGGCTGGCCCTTCGGTTGTGGGGTGAGCGATCACGTCACGACTCTCGCGGCGGCCGATGCACGTTCGATTGATGAGCGCTAAATGACCTCTTGCGCTTCTTTGACACGCCCGGCGTCCACTCCGCCGGCTCCAGCCACAACCGGACGCCCGTCTGGTACGTCCGCAACTGCTGAGCGGGACGCCTCACTCCTGGCCCGCGTACCCCACCATGCGCAGGACCAGTCCCGCGTACAGCTCGCCCACCTCGTCCGGGGTGCGCTTGCCGTCCACGTTGAACCAGCGGGCGACGTCGATGCACAGCGACAGCACGGCGAGCGTGGTGCCGCGCACGTCCGGGACGTCGAAGTCGCCCGTCGCCACACCGTCCTCGATGATGGCGCGGACGGCGGCGTCCGAGGCGCGGCGCAGCCCGACGATCTCCTCGTGGTGCTCCTCGCCGAGCGCCCCCAGCTCGTACTGCACGACCCGGGCGGTGGTGTGGTGCTCCGCGTGCCAGCGGACGAAGGTCCGCACGGCTTCGGCGAGCCGCTCGGCGGGGCTGCCCTCGCCCTCCCGAGCACGGCGGAGGATGTCGAGCGCGAGCCGGTGGCCGACGCCGCTGATCTGGTAGAGCAGCTCTTCCTTGGTCTTGTAGTGGATGTAGAGCGCGGCGGGGCTCATACCGGCCCGCCCGGCGATGTCGCGCGTGGTGGTGGCGTGATAGCCGCGCTCGGCGAAGGCCTGGACAGCCGCGGTCACCAGCCGCCGGGCGGCATCGGGTGTGACGTCGGCCCACTCCTCGGCCCGCTTCGCCTCCGCGCCCATCGCACGCCCCGCTCTCCCGGCCCGCCACGGGCCTGTTCCGACAGAACGAACACCATACCGCGAAGGTGAGCAAGCGCTTAGGGTACGGACGGGCCGTGTCCGGGAATCATGCCTTCGCGGCACGGTGGCTACCCCGCTTCGGGGAAGACCACCAGCGCCCGGCCGCCGCGCCCCGCGAGCATGGCGTCGAAGGCGGCGGGGATGCCGTCGAGCCCGATCCGCTCGGTGACCAGGGCGGAGAGGTCGAGCCGCCCGGCGCGCACATGCCCGGCGATGACGGGCAGGTCCCGGGCCGGGTCGCTGTTTCCGTAGACACAGCCCGACAGGGTGCGCCCGAAGTGGAAGAGCTCCAGGGCGGAGAAGGTCACCGTCTGGTCCTTGCCGCCGATGCCCACGACGGTGGTGCGGCCGCCCCGGCGCGTGGCGGACCAGGCCGTACGGATCGTGTCGGCCCGGCCCACACACTCGATGGCGACGTCCGCGCCGTGGCCGCCGGTGAGTTCACGGATCCGCTTGGCCGTCGTGTCGTCCGCGACGAGGAAGTCGGTGGCCCCGGCGGCGCGGGCGAGTTCCTCCTTCCGCGGTGACACGTCGACGGCGACGATCGTCCCGGCGCCGGCCAGGCGCGCCGACTGGAGGGTGGCCAGCCCCACTCCACCGACGCCGAACACCACGACGGACTCCCCCGCCCGCACCCGGGCGTTGTGGTGCACCGCGCCGTAGCCGGTCAGCACCGCGCATCCCAGCAGCGCCGCTTCCACCAGGGGAACCCCCTCGGGCAGCGGCAGCACGGCGCTCGCCCGGACGACGGTCTCCTCGGCGAAGACCGCGGTGCCCAGGCCCGGGTAGAGCGAGGAGCCGTCGGCGGCGAGCGTGGCGTACGGGACGGTGGCGGTGGAACCGGCGTCGGCGCACAGCCAGGGCTCGCCGAGTCCGCACAGGTGGCAGTCACCGCAGGACGGCGCCCAGTTGAGGACGACGCGGTCGCCGGGCGCCACATGGGTCACGCCCTCGCCGACCTCGGTCACCGTGCCCGCGCCCTCGTGGCCGAGGACGGCGGGCACGGGCTGGCGCAGCGTCCCGTCGGAGAGGGAGAGGTCGGAGTGGCAGACCCCGGCGGCGGCGAGCTTGACCCGGACCCGCCCGGGTCCGGGCGACGGCAGCTCGATTCCGGCGATCCGGAGCGGGGCACCCACGGCGGACAGTACGGCGGCACGGATCATGACGGGCCTTCCCTTACCTCTACGTCGGCTCGACCGGGGCCGGTGGTGACCGGTCGGGTCAGAACTGCAGGGACTTCGTCTGCAGGAACTCCGCCAGGCCGTGCGTGCCCAGTTCGCGGCCGATGCCCGACTGCTTGTGACCGCCGAAGGGCGCGAGCAGGTTGAAGCCGCCGCCGTTGATGTCGACCTGTCCGGTGTCCATGCGCCGGGCGAACGCGGCGGCCGTGGCGTCGTCGGCGGCCCAGACGGCCCCGCCCAGCCCGTAGACGGTGCCGTTGGCGATGCGGGCCGCCTCGTCCTCGTCGGTGTACTTGATGAAGGTGAGGACCGGGCCGAAGATCTCCTCCTGGGCGATCGTCATCTCCGGGGTGACGTCGGCGAAGACGGTCGGGCGCACGAAGTAGCCCTTCTCGCGGCCCTCCGGGACGTCGGAGCCGCCCGCGGCGAGCCGCGCGCCTTCCGCGACGCCGCGGTCGATGTAGCCGCGGACGCGGGCGTGCTGCGCGGCGTTGACGAGGGGGCCGAGGCGGACGTCCGGGTCGGCGGGGTCGCCGGGGGTGTACGCGGCGACCGCCTCGGCCGCGAGGGCGACGGCCTCCTCGTAGTCGTCGGCGTGGACGAGCGTCCGCGTCCAGGCGTTGCAGGACTGGCCGGTGTTGCGACAGACGTCGGCGACATTGGCGGCGACGGCCTTGGCCAGGTCCGCGCCGGGCAGGATGACGTTCGCGGACTTGCCACCCAGTTCGAGGGTGACGCGCTTGACCGCCGCGCCGGCGATGGCGCCGATCCGCTTGCCCACCGCCGTCGACCCGGTGAAGGAGACGAGGTCGACGCCGGGGTGCTCGGCGAGCGCCTGGCCGGCGACGGCGCCGAGCCCGGTGACGAGGTTGAAGACACCCGCCGGGATCCCGGCGGCGGCGACGCACTCGGCGAAGAGCCGGGCGGTGAGCGGGGTGTCCTCGGCGGGCTTGAGGACGACCGTGCAGCCCGCGGCGAGGGCGGGGGCGACCTTCACGACGACCTGGTGAAGGGGGTAGTTCCAGGGAGTGATGGCGCCGACGACGCCGACCGGCTCGTGGAGAACGGTCGAGTTGCCGATCTTCTCCTCGAAGGGGTGGGTCGCGGCGAGTTCCGCGCAGGAGCCGGTGACGGCGATCGGCAGGCCGGTGTGGACCCGCTGCGCGAAGCGGGCGGGCGAGCCGAGTTCGGCGACGACGGTGGCGGCGATCTCCTCGCGGCGGGCGTCGAGCGCGTCGCGCAGGGCGGCGAGGTACCGCCCCCGCTCGGCGGGCGGGGTGGCGGCCCAGCCGGGCAGGGCCGCGCGGGCGGCCCGTACGGCGGCGTCGACATCCTCGGGCGTACCGGCCGGGACCGTGCCGATGACCTGCTCGTCGGCGGGGTTGACGACCTCGATCGTGTCGGGGCCGGCCGCGCGCCGCCACTCGCCGTCGATGAACATCCCGTCGTGCGCGATCACTGGCCGTCTCCTCGGTATCGGGGCAGGGCCGCGGGCGGCCTCACCTTCGCGCGCCCGTTCGATGCCCGTACGCGCCTCACGCTAACGCCGAACGCTTTTGGTACGCCAGGGGACGGTGCGCTCGGGCGCGGGCTGCAGGTCGTATGTCGTCCGCACCCCCGCTGCGCGGCGGTGTCCTCAATCGCCGGACGGGCTGCGAAATGCAGCCCGTCCGGGGGCACCTCCCAGCGGTAGCCGGGGGAGATTGAGGACGCGCCCGCAGGGCGCCTGCGGCCGAACCCCTAGATGATGCCGAACAGCATGCCCGCGCCGAGGACGACGAGGGAGGTGAGCGCCGCCCACTTGACGGTGAATCGGGTGTGGTCGCCGAACTCCACCTTCGCCATGCCCACGAGCACATAGACGGCGGGCACGAGCGGACTCGACATGTGCAGGGCCTGGCCGACGAGCGAGGCCCGGGCGATCTCCAGCGGGGAGACCCCGTGGGCGGCGCCGGCCTCGGCGAGGATCGGCACGATGCCGAAGTAGAAGCCGTCGTTGGACATGAAGTACGTGAACGGGATCGACAGGACGCCGGTGACCAGGCCCATGTGCGGGCCCATCGCGTCGGGGACGGAGTCGACGACCGTACGGGCCATCTCCTCGACCATGCCGGTGCCGGTCAGCACCCCGGTGAAGACGGCGGCGGCGAAGACCATCCCCGAGACGTTGAGGACGTTCTCGGCGTGGGCCGCGATACGGGCCTTCTGGTCGGGCATGTGCGGGAAGTTGACGGTCAGGGCGATGGCGGCGCCGAGCAGGAAGAGCACCGGGATGGGCAGCGTCTGGAGGATCAGGAGGGTGAGCAGCGCGACGGTCAGCGCGGCGTTGAACCAGTACAGGCGCGGTCGCAGGGTGGCGCGACGGGGGTCGAGGATCTCGGAGGAGGCTTCGTCTTCCTGGGAGCCGGCTTGGGCGTCGCCGGCATCGATGGTGTGACCGTCGGCTGCCGCACCGCTCGCCGAGCCGGTCACCGCCTCACTCGCCGCACCGCTCGCCGTGGATCCCGCGCCGGCCGAGCCGATCAGCGCCTGCTCGGGCTCCGGTTCGCCGTCGGGCCGGCCCAGGGCCTGCTCCAGGGTCAGGACGCCGAGCCGCTTGCGCTCCCGCAGCCCGAGGACGTACGCGAGGCCGATGACGAACAGCAGGCCCACGGCCAGCGCGGGGATCATCGGGACGAAGATATCGCCGGCGTCGAGCTTGAGCGCGGTGGCGGCGCGGGCGGTCGGGCCGCCCCAGGGCAGGGTGTTCATGACGCCGTTGGCCATGGCGGCGACACCGGTCATGATGACCAGGCTCATCTTGAGGCGACGGTAGAGCGGCACCATCGCCGAGACGGTGATCATGAAGGTGGTGGAGCCGTCCCCGTCGAGCGAGACGATCGCGGCGAGCACCGCGGTACCGACGACCACCCGCATCGGGTCGGCCTTGCAGAAGCGCAGGATGCCGCGGACGATCGGATCGAAGAGCCCGACGTCGATCATCACACCGAAGTAGACGATGGCGAACATCAGCATGGCGGCCGTCGGCGCCAGGGAGCCGATGCCCTTGAGTACGTAGTCGCCGAGGTGGGAGCCCTTGCCCACCAGGACGCAGAACAGCGCTGGGACGATCACCAGCGCCGCCATGGGCGACATCTTCTTCAGCATGATCAGCACCAGGAAGGTGGCGATCATGCCGAAGCCCAGGATGGTCAGCATGCGGGAACCTCACGTTCGCCTTTGAACTCCACCGCGGGACGGCGGTCCTGGTGACGCTAAGTGCGCAAACTTTGGGTTCACAAGGCCTTGACACCTGCGCAATACGAGCAGAACCCCAGGTCACGGGGTTGATGCGCGCAGAGTGAGGGTGACCGGAGTGACGCGCACCGGATAGCCGTTGAGCACGGCGGTACCGGAGAGCGGGTCGAGGCGAGTGCCGTCGGACAGCGCGTTGACGTTGACGCCCGGGGTGCCGGCCGCGACCGACAGCCGGGTGCCCGGCCGGTCGTGCCCCCAGCCGTGCGGCAGACTGACCACCCCCCGGCGCACCGTGTCGGTGACCTCGACCGGCGCCTCCACCGTGCCGCCGTCGCCCGTGACCCGCGCGCCGCCGCCGTCGAGCAGCCCCAGCCGCGCGGCGTCCTCGGGGTGGACCTGGAGGGTGCAGCGGTTGCTGCCGCCGGTCAGGGCGGGGACGTTGTGCATCCAGCTGTTGTTGGAGCGCAGATGACGCCTGCCGACCAGGACGAGGGAGTCCGGCGACGCGGCACCGTCGTCGAGGGAGCGCCGCAGCCGGAGCGCCTCGCCCACGAGGGGTTCGGAGCACAGCTCGATCTTCCCGCTGCGGGTCCGCAGCAGCTCGGGCACGCGCGGGGTGAGCGGCCCCAGATCGATGCCGTGCGGGTGGGCCAGCAGCTTCTCCAGTGTCAGACCGTCCGGGTCGGCGCCGAATCCCTCGCCGTAGGGGCCCAGGCGCAGCATCAGGTCGAGCCGTCGCTCGGCGCCCGTATGTCCGGTGAGGCGCTCGGCGAGGGCGGCGGGGTCCTGGCCGTGTACCGGGGAGAGCGGGTCGGTGACGGCCTTCCCCAGAGTGCGGGTGATGACGGAGATGTCGACCGAGCGGTGGTCGGCGTCCAGGTGGCCGCCGGCGCACAGGACGAGCCGGGCGAGGATCTCCCCCTCATCGGGGCGCTCGTCACCGAGGGGGACCGGTGGCCGGGTGTAGCGCACCTGGTTGCGGACGGCGAAGGCGTTGAAGGTGAAGTCGAAGTGGGCGCTGCGGCTGGGCGGGGGCGGCGGCAGGACGACGTGGGCGTGGCGGGCGGTCTCGTTGAGGTAGGGGTCGACGCTGACCATGAAGTCGAGCCCGGCCAGGGCGCGGTCGAGCCGGTCGCCGTTCGGCGCGGAGAGCACCGGATTGGCGGCGACGGAGACCAGCGCCCGGACCTGGCCCTCCCCCGGTGTGTCGATCTCCTCCGCCAGCGCGGCTACGGGCAGCTCCGACTTCGCCTCGGGGTGCCCGCCGACCCGGCTGTGCCAGCGGCCGAGGGCGAAGCCCCGGCCCGGCCGGGGTGGGCGGGGCGCGGCGGCGGTGGCGGAGAGCGGGAACATCGCGCCGCCCGGCCGGTCGAGGTTGCCGGTGAGGATGTTGAGGACGTCGATCAGCCAGCTGGTGAGCGTGCCGAAGGCGACGGTCGTGCTGCCGATGCGGCCGTAGACGGCGGCGCGGGGCGCCGCGGCCAGCTCGCGGGCGAGGTCGCGGATCTCCTCGGCGGGCACGTCGCAGGCCCCGGCCACGTCCTCCGGGGTGAAGTCCTCGGCCAGCCGCCGCACTTCGTCCACACCCGTGAGGTGCTGATCGAGCGGGCCGGGGCGTACGAGGCCTTCCGCGAAGAGCGTGTGGACCACCGCGAAGAGCAGCAGCGCGTCGGCGCCCGGCCGGATCGCCACGTACCGGTCGGCGAGGGCGGCGGTGCGGGTGCGGCGCGGGTCGATCACGACGAGCCGTCCGCCGCGCCGCCGGAGCGCCTTGAGGCGGCCGGGGAAGTCCGGCGCGGTGCACAGGCTGCCGTTGGAGTCGAGCGGGTTGGCGCCGATCATCAGCAGATGGTCCGTGCGGTCCAGGTCGGGCACGGGAACCGCCATCGCGTCGCCGTAGAGCAGCCCGCTGGAGACGTGCTTGGGCATCTGGTCGAGCGTGCTGGCGGTGAAGACGTTGCGGCTGCCCAGCGCCCCGATCAGGAGCGGCGGGTAGAGCGCCCCCGCCATGGTGTGCGCGTTGGGATTGCCGAGGACGGTGGCCACGGCCTGCGGTCCGTACTCCTCGACGACCGGGCGTAGTCCGCGCGCGACCGCGGCGAACGCCTCGTCCCAGCTCGTCTCCCGCAGCCGTCCGTCGCGGCGCACGAGGGGGCGGGCGAGCCGGTCCGGGTCGCCGTCCAGCTCACCGAAGGCGGCGCCCTTGGGGCAGACGAACCCCCGGCTGAAGACATCGGCGCGGTCGCCGCGGGCGCCGGTCACGCGCCCGTCCTCCAGCGTGAGGCTCAGCCCGCAGGTGGCCTCGCACAGCGGGCAGATCCGCAGGGCACTCGCCGGGCCGGTCGGGGCGCTGCTGTGGGGTCGGCTCATCGGTCCCTCCCGGGGACGGCGGCGGTGACGCTCGGTCGGGCCGACCCTACCGATTCGGCGGTGGCGCCTGTGCCTCTTGCCTGGTCGGCGGCTCTTTCGGCTGCGGACCGTCCCTGCCGCCTGCGGCGGCGAGCGCCCTGCGGGCGCGTCCTCAATCGCCGGACGGGCTGATTTCAGCCCGTCCGGCGATTGAGGACACCGCGGCGCAGCGGTGGTGCGGGCGACACGGCCCAGCGGCCGGCGACGCGGTGAACTGATCCATTGACGCGCCCGGTCAGGAATCCTACGGTCTTCCATAGGAATCCACCGGCAGCGGGAGCACGCGATGAGCGGTACGGACAACGAGCAGGCGCGCAAGACGGCCGAAGGGCTGGTCCACTCGTCCGGCTTCGGCAACGAGCACAGCACCGAAGCCGTCCCCGGGGCCCTGCCGCACGGCCGCAACTCACCGCAGCGGGCACCGCTCGGGCTGTACGCGGAGCAGCTGAGCGGCAGCGCGTTCACCGAGCCCCGGCACAGCAACCAGCGCTCGTGGCTCTACCGCATCCGCCCGTCCGCGGCCCACCCGCCGTTCACCCGGATCGACAACGGCGGTCTGCGCAGCGCGCCGTTCACCGAGACCGTCCCGGACCCCAACCGGCTGCGCTGGGACCCGCTGCCCGAGCCCGCCCCGGGCACGGACTTCCTCGCCGGACTGTGGACCCTCGGCGGCAACGGCGACGTCACCCAGCGCACGGGCATGGCCGTGCACCTCTACGCCGCCAACGCCTCGATGACCGACCGGGTGTTCAGTGACGCCGACGGCGAGCTGCTGATCGTCCCCCAGCGCGGCGGGCTGCTGCTGCGCACCGAGTTCGGTCTGCTGCGCGCCGAGCCGGGGCACGTGGCGCTGATCCCGCGCGGGGTGCGCTTCCGGGTGGAGCTGCTGGACCCCGAGGCCCGCGGTTACGTGTGCGAGAACTACGGCCGCCCGTTCACCCTTCCCGACCTCGGCCCGATCGGTGCCAACGGACTGGCCAACGCCCGCGACTTCCTCGCGCCCGTCGCCGCCTTCGAGGACATCGAGGGCCCCGTCCAGGTGATCAACAAGTTCTGCGGCAACCTCTGGTCGGCGACGTACGGCCACTCGCCGCTGGACGTCGTCGCCTGGCACGGCAACCTCACCCCGTACGTCTACGATCTGCGCCGCTTCAATGTGATCGGCACGATCAGCTACGACCACCCCGACCCGTCGATCTTCACGGTCCTCACCTCGCCGTCCGACACCCCGGGCCTGGCCGGTGTCGACTTCGTGGTCTTCGCGCCGCGCTGGCTGGTCGGCGAGGACACCTTCCGGCCGCCGTACTTCCACCGGAACGTGATGAGCGAGTACATGGGCCTGATCGAGGGCGCCTACGACGCGAAGACCGCCGGCAAGGGGGGATTCGTGCCGGGCGGCGGCTCACTGCACAACATGATGTCCGCGCACGGCCCGGACCGGGAGACCTTCGACAAGGCGAGCGCGGCCGAGCTGCGGCCGCAGAAGGTGGACGACGGGCTGGCGTTCATGTTCGAGACGCGCTGGCCGGTGACGGCGACCGAGCAGGCGCGGACCGCGGGGCATCTGCAGAAGGGGTACGACGAGGTGTGGCAGGGTCTGGAGCGCCATTGGGGCTCCGGGGCGTAACCCCCGGCAGGACCCAGCCGTCAGTGCCGCAGCAGAGCCGGAGTTCCCGTGACCACCTTCGCCCCCGACTCCCTCGCGCTCAACCGCAAGCTGCCGCTCTGGTATCAGGTGTCGCAGTCCCTGCGCGCCTCGATACTCGGGCGCCGCCCGCACGACCCGCTGCGGCTGCCCACCGAGGACGCCCTCGCCGAGCACTACGGCGTCAGCGTGCTCACCATGCGGCAGGCGCTCAAGGAGCTGGAGGCGGAGGGGCTGATCAGCCGCCACCGTCGGCGCGGCACGTTCATCGAGCCGAGCGCCCGGCGCGGTTCGCCGGTGCGGCTGCTCGGCTCGGTGGACACCATCGTGGCCCAGCAGTCCGGCGAGCGCACGGCCGTGCTCGGCCACGGCCCCGTCCCGGTCCCCGCCGACCTGGCCGAGCACTTCCCGGACCTCGACGAAGCGGTGGCCTACCGGCGGTTGCGCTGTGACGAGGAGTCGGGCGAGCCGACGAACTGGGCGGAGAACCTCGTCCGTCCCGAGCTGGCCGAGCGCATCGATCTCGCGGACCTCGCCCGCTGGCCGATGACGAAGGTGCTGCGCGACGCGGTCGGGGTGCGGATCAGCCGCATCACGGACACCGTCGAGGCACGCCTGGCGGACCCGGAGACGGCCCGGCTGCTCCAGGTGCCGCTGCTCAGCCCGATCCTGCACTACACGGGCGTCACCTACGACGAGACCGGCCGCGCGGTCGACGTCGCGCGCATCCGCTACCGCGGCGACCGGTTCTCCTTCACCGTCACCCTCGAAGCGGAAGCGGAAACGGACTGACGGGCTCCCCGGCCGGGGCCGCGCCGGGCTGGGGCCGGGCACACCGAAGCGGGGGGGGGGGGGGGGAGGGGGGGGGGGGGGGGGGGTGGGGGGGGGTTGGGGGGGGGGGGGGGGTGGGGGGGGGGGGGGGGGGGGGGGGGGAAGGGGGGGTGGGGGGGGTTACACA